>JAJCYI010000177.1 GCA_029263015.1 Saprospiraceae bacterium
TGCCTACCGGCAGGCAGGTTTTTTCGTCAGACAAGGCAAAAAAAATTAGCATAGCCATAGCTACGGTCATTTTTTTTAACAAAGTATGGCGGAAAAAGAGGCCGCCAAAAGTGTCGATTATTTGAGTTCACCTACTTATTGAGATAAAGCGATGCAATCGTTATAAAATCCCGTTCTGTTACCAGTCCGACCAGGTGCCTGCCCATAACGACAGGCAAGCAATCAGTTTTTTCATTTTCAAGTACTTGGATCGCTTCGTGAGTCATCATGCTGGGGTTAACTGAGACGGGATTACTGGTCATAACATCTTTAGCGGTTATCGGGGTGTCGCTGCTAAAAAGTATTGACCGACAGGTGATCATGCCCGTCAGTTCTCCTGCTTTATTTTCAACGGGGATGTGACGAACGTTTCGCCACTTCATCAACTGTTTCACCAATTCGATGGGGTCGTCTTCCGATACAGTGAAAAGCTCAGTTTCCATAACCTGTTCAATTGTCTGAAATTTGTTCAGCCATTTCTGGCCATCGTTTTCGACAGGTAAACTCCAAGTATGTACTGGCTTTCCTTGTTGTTGCCGGCTCGACATCTCAGCAGTCAAGCTGACCAGCGCATGGTTCTTGCTGACTGATTTACAAAGCTTTGAGTATGCATTGAGCGCCCATTGCGAGCCTGTTTGGCGGGTTGTCGCCCGTTCTTCTATGATTCCCAAAAAATGATCAATATCCTGCTTATCTACAAGGGCCATTTCAAGCCCTGTTTTTGCAACCGGAAGTAATTCTTTTAAAATTAACTCGCTTGCTGAGATGGGTTTGTCGTGGCCTGGCCATGAAAGCGAGGTATCCAGCCCATGCCTTGCGGCATCGTGAAAATTCTTTTTGGCTTTGCCAAAATCCATTTTATCGTGTATGCCCCTGAATTCGTTTGGCATGCCATTCATCAAGCCCAGCCAAAAAGCAGCATTGGCGACCTCGTCGGGCACTGTCGGCCCAGATGGCAGATAACGATTCTCGATGCGGATATGAGGAATGCCGTCAGTTATGCCATAGCATGGCCTGTTCCAATTGTAGATTGTTCCCATGTGAGTGTTTAGCCCATATAACTTAGGGGGCGTGCCATTATCAACCATTTTCAGCGCATCCTCCTGAAGGTTTGAACGGAGGATTAATTTATGCAGGAATGAATTTTCCTGGTAAAAATCGAAAACCGAACCCTTTGCCCAACCCCTGCCGAAGTTGACCCTAGGCGTCTTTTCACGATAATTGATGGCCGAACTCCTGATATCAGTTGCCTGTTCGAAAAGGGCGATCCTGGTTTCCTTCCACAACCTTTTGCCAAGCAACAATGGGGAATTGGGACTAATGGCCATGACCGGCCCGCTAATGGCCAGTGACCAATTATAAGTATCCTTAAATTTACTTGGGTCTATTTGGTAATGTACCTGGAAGCTGGTGTTGCTACTTTCAAAAAAGCAGTTTTCAGCCCTGGAAATCCACTGATCCTGTCCACTGATCCTGAATTCAAATTGATCGCCACGTAAATCGAGAAGCGCTTCGACCAGGTCGTGATACCGTTGCAGTGGCGTGATATTCTTCAAGTCAATGTCGCTGTAATGTAGGGTAGGTACAATGCCTGCAAGTAATAAATGTGCACCTACTTTCTGTGCTGCTTTTTCTCCTTTTGCTAAAAAACGCCAAAGGTCTTTTTCCAGTTGGCTTAAACAATCCCCTGTAAATACAAGGGGGTCGAGGTTTACTTCCATGTTGAATTTTGCGAACTCGGTGGTGAAATGTTCATCATTTATTTTTTCCAGTAGGTCCATGAGCACGGGCGCTGGTTTCCAATCATTTCCGATCAGGGAAATCTCTTGCTCAACACCTATGCGTTGAATGTCAGTCTCGAACATGCCTTTTTCTAGCATGACGCTGATCGCTTTCAGGTCATTTAATAAATGTTGGGTGGCGATTAAACGGTCAGCCTTGCTTTTGATAATTGCAACTTTTTCCGAGCCCATGGCGAATGTTTTGTTGGAAAGGTGAGGAGTTAAGGATTGCACTGTTCCTGAAAACTGTTCATTGTCAGTTACTTGATCCAAGTTGCAATAAATACCGATCAAGATTAAAGGGTCTATTGGTTTAGAGGTTGTTAGGGATTTAGCTTCCGGCGAAAAACCGCCACTTTCTTAATGATACCTGCCTGCCGGCAGGCAGGCTGTGTTAAAAATTTGGTCAAATCAAATAGAGCTACTATGCTCCCACTTTTTTGCCTTGTCTCATCAAAAAATTGTCAATTTCTCACTCGAAACCTATATTCCTAACAACCTCTTAAAGTGTTTTGGCCTTTCGGAGCGTCTTTGTACCAATAAACCATAAAGCGGTAGACCGATTTCCTTTTCAGATGTGGATTTATTGCAACTTTAAGTTACTTGGTTATTTGGACGACCCTAAAGGTCAGATGTGCGGATCAAAGATATTTCTGATTGCTTGCTGGTTAGCTGACTTCGGTCATCCTGATCCAATGAATTTTGTCAATGGGGTGTATTGTCATCATCTATAGTGACAATGCTCACCTTAGTTTTTCAAAACGGCATATATCTTTGTCCAGAAATGTAAATCATTAGGTGATTTTATATTTCGGGTGATTTAAAATGTTTACAAGGGTGTCTGTTACGGATGCCCTTTTTTCGTGTATTTGGTAGGTACAAAAAAAAAACGGAAGCCACTATTTAAAGCAGCTTCCATCATACACCTCTCACATTGAAGAATGAGATCTTGAGTTTTTCGGGGTTGGTTTGGGATTATTCGACGTCAATGGTTTTTACAGGCACGTCTTTCTTGGTTTTTACTTTTGGAAGTTTAATAGCCAAGATGCCTTCTTTGTATTTTGCTTTAATTTCTTTGCCAATCACATTGTCCGGTAACCAAAATGAACGCTTGAAAGAAGAGAAATTGAATTCTCTGTGGGTATAGTTTTCTTCATTTTCTTCGCGCTCTGATTTAAGTTCAGCGCTGATGGTCAACAAACCATCCTTCACCTCTAACTTAAAATCTTCGCGTTTCATTCTTGGCACAGCAACTTCCAGTTCAAAAGCATTGTCTGTTTCCTTCACGTTAACAGCAGGTACTGCCATTTCCTGAGACCAACTTGAGTTGGAAAAGTCATCATCTCTAAAAAAATGGTCAGTCCATTTCGGAAAACCAGGAACCAGGTCATACCGATTTTTCCAATTTATAAGTGACATAATATTGATGTTTTATGCCATGGACTGCTTGTCCCATTTTTGGTTGTCGAAGCATTCCATAGCTAGTTATGGAATCTTTTTTTTCTTGACCTGACAAAGCTATTCCGAAAAAAATTATTTATTGATGACATTAGTCAGTTCACGGAAGTGATTTAGATCAAATTGTTAAAGGCCGTGCATTTTATACCTCATTCTTTTGGCAATTTGATTGATGGATAACCGAAATCAATTTTGACAAGACAACTTCATTCCCCAACTTTGCGTCTCTTTTTTCAAAAATTAACCATACTGATGTATAAATCATTTTTCTCCTTTTTATTAGCTACGCTAATCTCTATCTCCCTTTATGCCCAACCTGATCGGTGGCAACAACGTGTGGAATACAAAATGGAAATTGATCTCAATGTTTCCAATCACCACATGTCGGGGAAACAGCACTTGAAGTATTTCAACAACTCGCCTGATACCCTTCGCCGAGTATTTTACCACTTGTATTTCAATGCATTCCAGCCAAACAGCATGATGGATGAATACAATCGTGAGTCGGCACGAGCTGATCCGAGGGTGAAAGACCGCATCTTAAATTTGGAAGAACATGAGTATGGGTGGCATAAAATCAATTCATTGACCTGCAACGGAAAAGCGACTCATTTTGAAATCAATGAAACAACCTTGGAAGTTGATTTGGCCGAACCAATATTGCCTTTTTCTACAGCCATATTGGAAATGGACTTCAATTCGCAAGTACCCATACAAATCCGTCGTTCTGGAAGGGACAGTAAAGACGGGATTGCCTATTCCATGAGCCAATGGTATCCCAAAATGTGTGAGTACGACTATCAAGGTTGGCACGCAAAGCCTTATGTCCAGCGAGAATTTTATGGAGTTTGGGGTGATTTTGAAGTGGATATTACTATGGATTCTAAATATGTAATTGGGGCAAGTGGCGTATTGCAGAACCCTACTGAAATTGGGCACGGATATGAACCAGAAGGGACAACCGTTCGACCAGCAAAGGGAAATAAGCTGACCTGGAAATGGAAGGCTGAAAATGTCCATGACTTCTCATGGTCTGCTGACCCAGACTATAAACATATCAAATACCTTCGGGACGATGGCCTGGAATTGCATTTCTTGTTTGATGCAAAAGATGATAAAACAAGGGAAAAATGGACTTCAATGCCCGAAAAAATGAATCGGGTGTTTGATTTTGCCAATGAGCATTTTGGAAAATATCCGTATAAATCCTATTCCTTTCTAAATGCTGGGGACGGCGGGATGGAATATCCCATGGCTACCTTTTTAGCAAGTGGGGCAGGGGTTGGAACCTTCATACATGAGTTGATGCATGCATGGTATTATGGTATGATGGGGTCAAATGAAAGCCTTTACCCTTGGATGGACGAAGGTTTTACAGAATACGCTGAGGAGGAGATCAAGAATTTTTTGCGACTGGAAAAACTGATGGAAGGTAAGCCAGTTGAAGACCCACACCTTGGAGCCAACGACCAATACGTGCGGTTTGCCAAAAGTGGCAATGAAGAGATTTTGACAACCCACGCTGACCATTACCTGGCTGCACGAGCCCATGGCCATGCAGCTTATACAAAAGGACATGTTTTTCTGACTCAACTTCAATATGTTATGGGGAAACCAACTTTTGACAGAGCTATGTTGCGGTATTATGACACTTGGAAATTCAAGCACCCAAACCCCAATGATTTCATTCGGATCATGGAAAGAGAGTCAGGCTTGGAATTGGATTGGTTCAAAGAATATTTTGTGGGTTCTTTAAAAACAATTGATTATTCAGTAGTTTCTGTTGAAAAAAAGAACCGAAAGGAAGCTATAGTCGCACTAAAGCGAATTGGGCACATGCCGATGCCAATAGATGTTATGGTGACTTATAAAAATGGCGACCAAGCGTTATACACCATTCCACTGGGAATCATGCGGGGCGAAAAGAAAAACGATATTGGTGTTGATGGAATTTCATTGCTTCCAGACTGGCGCTGGACACATAAAAACTATTCGTTTATTATTAAAGTCAAAACCAAAAATATCCTTAAAGTTGAAATTGATCCTTCTTTAAGGATGGCGGATAATGATAGGAGCAACAATACTTGGGGTCAACTAAATGATTAACTTGGCGGCAATAATGGCCATATTTGTCTATAAATGTTGTTGGAAATCCATGACATAGGTATTATGGGCCTTCACCAAAATCATATTTAATATGTTATTAGTCATTCTTTTAAATGCTATTGCTGTTTACGCTGGCGCAAAACTGCTCCGGGGAGTTGAAGTAGAGGATTTCCTGAGGGCAATTATCATCGGTTTGGTCCTTGGTTTTTTAAACTGGTCCTTAGGCGGTGTTCTCAATTTCCTGACCATTCCACTGAATTGGATCACACTTGGCCTCTTTGCATTTGTGGTAGATGCGATAGTGCTGATGGTTACTGATTATTTTATGAAAGGTTTGAAAATCGAAAATTTTTGGTGGGCACTTGCACTTGCAGTTGTGGTTTCTGTGGTCAATTCAATCGGGCAGACCATATTTTAGCGAGTAATGGAAATTAGAAATTAGAAATTCGATTTGACACATATAATTTCCAATTTCCAATTTCCTAACTTCCACTGTCTCATATCAACAGTATAGTTAAATCCCAACCTGCGATGAGACTTTTCTTTTGCTTCGCAATATCCCTTTTTTGTTTAAATATCCACTCTCAACAAAGTGGACCAAATCGTTGCGTTGCAACTGTAAAAAGAGATTTGTTCCAATCGCAGGATGGCGATTTTATTGGTATGAAAAAAGAACAAGAAGAAGTAATACAAGATTGGATAAAAAACAACGGGGATAGAGTAGGGCAGCGGTCAGTAGTTACCATTCCAGTGGTGGTACATGTTCTGTGGAATAGTTTTGAGGAAGACATTCCTGACGATCAGATATTCTCCCAAATAGAGATTTTGAACTTGGATTTCCGGGCTTTAAATGTAGAAATTGGAGAGGTGCCCTCAGCGTTTCAGCCGTTAATTGCAGATACGGAGATAGATTTTTGTTTAGCTCAAATTGACCCATCCGGTAATTCCACTTCGGGGATCACGAGGAAATTTACCAATAACCCGGTTGGCATTGGGGGCACGTCTGCAATCCATTTCAGCGATCAGGGCGGTCAGGATGCCTGGGACACCGATCATTATTTGAATATCTGGGTCGCAAAATTTGCTGGCAATATTGGAGGAACTGGAAGCTTTCCTGGAATGGGAATGCCAGAAGAAGATGGCGTGGAAGTAAATTATTTGCAATTTGGAAATTTGAATGTCGAACCACCTTATCATCTGGGTCGCACGCTCACCCATGAAGTGGGGCATTATTTCAACCTTGAGCATCCTTGGGGAGCAAGTATCAGCGATTGCTGCGGGGACGATTTTGTTGCCGACACACCTGAGGCTTGCGAAACATACATAGGACAATGTCCGAGCCACCCAGTTGTTTCGTGCAGCCAACCAGATATGTTCATGAATTATATGTTCTATTCGGACGATGCATGTTTGACGATGTTCACCGGGGGTCAAAAAATGAGGATGTTGGCGACCTTAAATACCATACGAGCTGGTCTTTTGGAGGGAAATATCTGTGACCCGGTTTCCAGTGAAAATTTGGATAAGATGGTGGAAGTGAAAATATTTCCCAACCCTGCAAATGATAAATTATTTGTTGAAATTGAAAGTCAATCCTCTTCTGGTTACAGCATCAGGTTATTTAATCTATTTGGACATGAAATGATGGAAGAGAAATTCCTATTTGGAGAAGTAGAATTAAATATATCGGATTTCCAGGCTGGCGTATATTTTTTAGAGGTTAAAAATAAAACAAAAATTAAGATTGAAAAAGTGGTGGTCAATTGAGAGGATCGAAAATTAACTTTCAAGTTCCCTATCTAAATATTATTACCAATGCCCCAATAGCTGTCAGTATCAAAATAAGCTGCCTGTAATAATTCTCCTTGATTATCTTAACCAGTTTTACGCCTAATAACAGCCCAAGCAAAATGCTTGGCAACAACCTGATATTGAGTGCAATAGACTCTGCTGTTACTGTTTCCCAAACGAAAATATGGAATGGGAGTTTGAAAAGGTTAATGATGAAATACAGCCAGGCAGCCGTTCCAATAAATTGATTTTTTGGTAAACGCATGGCCAGGAAAAAAATATTGGTAAATGCGCCAGCCAAATTCCCCACCATAGTTGTAAATCCAGCCATCAGCCCCATAGAACCTGCAAACCACCGATTGTCGGGGATTTTCACCGATTTGCGCCTTTCCCACCAGAACATCATGGCAACTGTCAATAAAATAATGAATGCCATGCCGTTTTTGAAGAATGTTTCGGGCAGGTCTTTCCCAAACCAAACGCCCAATAAAACGCCACTTACCATCCATGGCAGTAATTTCAATAAGTACTTCCATTGGGTGTGCCGATGGTAATAAATTACTGCAAAGATGTCCCCAATAATGAGCAACGGTACAATGATTCCAGTTGATTCCTTGCTGCTGAAAATGATGGCCATGATGGTTATGACCACGACAGCAGTACCCTTAATCCCTGATTTTGAAAGGCCAAGAATAAATGCAGCCAAAAAAGTAAGTAGCCATTCGATTCCAGAAAGTTGGAATAGTGGGGAGAGGTCGAGGAAAGATAGCATGTGAGTTGGTGAAAGATAGGTTTGGTCAATCTTGATTAGTTAGTAATTTCGCGGTTGAATTGAGAATGCCAAATCCTAAATCAAAGATATGCCAATTTATCACAGACTCGGAAAAACTCCTTCAAAGCGGCACACCACTTTTTATAAGCCCGATGGCAGCCTTTATTACGAACAACTATTCGGCACCATTGGCTTTGACGGGATGTCGTCGCTACTTTACCACGTCAACCGCCCAACCATGGTGAAAGAGGTGATTGAATCAAAGGATGTCACTCCTAAAGTCGCAGTGGCGAAAAACATCCATTCAAGAAAATTGATAGGTTTCAATTCAGTTCCAAAAGATGATTTTCTTGAAAGCCGAGAGACGCTCTTGGTCAATAGCGATATTCTTATCGGGGTAGCGGCGCCACAGAAGTCCATGACTGCTTATTTTTATAAAAACGCTGATGCGGATGAAATGCTCTTCATCCACAAAGGAACTGGTACGCTGCGGACTTTTTTGGGCAATATGCGATTTGAATATGGCGATTACCTCATTATTCCAAGAGGGATGATCTACCAAATAGAATTTGACACAAGGGACAATCGAATATTGTTTGCGGAATCTTTTGATCCGATCTACACGCCTAAGCGGTATCGCAACTGGTTTGGACAATTGTTGGAGCATTCACCGTTTTGCGAGCGTGATTATATCCTGCCATCTGACCTGGAAACACACGATGAAAAAGGTGATTTTCATATAAAAATAAAGAAACAGGGCATGCTCCACGAGCTTGTTTATGAAACCCACCCATTTGATGTGGTGGGCTGGGATGGCTACAATTTCCCGTATGGGTTTTCCATTCACAATTTTGAACCAATCACTGGCCGGGTACACCAGCCACCTCCTGTACACCAGACATTTGAGACCAAAAGTTTTGTGATCTGTTCTTTTTGCCCAAGGTTGTTTGATTACCATCCAAAGGCTATTCCTGCACCGTACAATCATTCCAATATAGATTCCGATGAAGTCCTTTATTACGTTGATGGAGACTTTATGAGCCGCAACAACATTGGCCCAGGTTATTTGACATTACACCCAGCGGGGATTCCACATGGTCCGCACCCAGGAGCTTATGAAAGGAGCATTGGACAAAAAGAAACAGAAGAATTGGCCGTGATGATCGATACTTTCAAGCCACTTCAAATAACTGAAAATGCCCTGAAACTGGACGACGGTATTTATTACCAATCGTGGATGGGCTCGTAGTACGAATCTCCAAATTCGTACACTTGTAGTGCGGATTTGGAAATCCGAACTACTTTTACAAAAAACAAATATGACAAAACTAAACTCGTGGGTAGAAATGCCCCAAAACTCAGATTTCAGCATTTATAATCTTCCATTTGGAATATTTTCCGCAGGAAGAAAAAAAGCAAGGGTAGGCGTGGCCATTGGAAACCAGATCCTTGATTTGTACGCCGTTGCAGAATTAGGCCATTTTGATGAAATAGGTGTGAAGAAGGAGGTGTTTGACAATGAATACCTAAATGATTTTATCGCATTGGGCAAGCCGATCACCAATGCAGTCAGACTGAAGGTGCAGCAACTTTTATCTGACCAAAACTCTCCGATAAAAGGTAATGACGGATTATTTGAAAAACAGGCTGATGCCAACATGCACCTGCCAGTTTTTGTGAGGGATTACACTGATTTCTATTCAAGCATCGAACACGCAACCAATGTTGGCAAGATGTTCCGTGACCCTGACAACGCCCTTTTGCCTAACTGGAAACATATTCCAGTTGGTTATCACGGTAGGGCTTCTTCTATTGTTGTGAGCGGGACCGATATACACCGCCCAAAAGGACAAGTTGTGCCGAAGGATGCCAAATCACCTGTGTGCAAAGCATCGGGACGTTTGGACTTTGAGTTGGAAATGGCATTTATCGTTGGCAAAGAAACTGAGTTAGGGGAATCCATCACGACTGCCAATGCCGAGGATCATATTTTTGGCTTCGTGATTTTCAATGACTGGTCGGCCCGTGACATCCAGAAATGGGAATACGTACCACTCGGCCCTTTTCTCGGTAAAAGTTTCGCTTCTTCTATTTCTCCCTGGGTCGTCACTTTGGAGGCCCTCGAACCATTTAAAGTGGAAGGATATGAGCAAGACCCTTCTGTGTTGCCCTATCTTGAGTACAATGGAAAAAAGAACATTGACATTAATTTACAGGTCGGTATTCAACCAGATGGAGGAGGTGAAACGATTGTCACAAATTCTAACTACAAGTATATGTACTGGAATATGGTGCAGCAGCTGACCCACCACACCGTCAATGGTTGCAATGTGAATGTGGGTGATATGATGGCATCGGGCACCATCAGCGGTAAAGATGAAACCGGTTTTGGCTCCATGTTGGAGCTGGCTTGGGCTGGCACAAAACCTGTAAAATTAAACGACGGCACGAGTCGGGTTTTTATCAATGACAACGATACGGTCGTGATGCGTGGGCATGCTGAAAAAGATGGCATCCGGGTTGGTTTTGGTGAGGTGAAAGGAAAAGTATTACCGAGTTTCTGAGAGTTTGAGTTTCTGAGTCTCGAATCGAGGATTGATCTCAAACTCTCAGAAACTCACACCCTAAGAAACTCAGAAATTCTCAAAAATGAATTCCACTATATCTATTGATCCAAAATCCATTTCCACTGGCAGATTGCATGCCTACATGCTTGCTGCTGTTGCCCCACGTCCAATTGCATTTGCAAGTACGATCGACAAAAATGGCCTTGTGAACCTGAGTCCTTTTAGCTTTTTCAATTGTTTTGGTTCAAACCCGCCGATCATGATATTTTCCCCTGCCCGGCGGGTCAGGGACAACACGATCAAGCATACATTGGAAAATGTGTTGGATGTGCCAGAGGTGGTCATAAATATTGTTAATTATCCCATTGTGGAACAGATGTCACTTTCGAGTACCGAATATGCCAAAGGCGCCAACGAATTCACCAAATCAGGTTTAACAGAGGTAGCCTCTACCATAGTGAAACCGCCCAGGGTAGGAGAGGCGCCTGTTGCTTTTGAATGTGTGGTTGACCAAGTGATCGAAACAGGCTCAGAAGGTGGGGCTGGTAATTTAGTTGTCTCACGGATTGTACAAATTCACATTCAAAAAGAGTATTTAGATGAAAATGATAATTTGGACACGACCAAGCTCGATTTGGTTGCCCGCATGGGAGGGAGTTGGTATTGCAGGGCTTCTGGTAATGCGTTATTTGAAATACCCAAACCATTGACAACCAAAGGTATGGGGGTTGATCAGCTTCCTTTGTCTATCAGGGAAAGTGATATTTTGACAGGGAACAATCTAGGCAGACTTGGGAACATGGAAGAAATGCCAGAAGCAAAATCCGTAGCGGAATGGACAAAAAAGGACGACTTAACAAAGTTGCTTGGCTTGTTTGAAACCGACAGGTTGGCTTGTAAAAAGGGGTTGCACTTGTTGGCAAAATCTTACCTAGAAAATGGTGATACAAACTCAGCGATCAAGACTTTGATGGTTTGGGAAAAGATGGTGTGATGGTTAAATGGTATGATGGTTTATTGGTTTGTACACTGGAATATATTCCCAAACCAATAAACCACCATTAAACCTTTCCCGCCCGCTCCACCATCATCTTGGCTGCTCTTTGCGAGGCTCCTCCTTTGTCCAATTTGTTTCTGATAAGTTGGTAGCCTTGCAAAATGGATTGGCGCTTTTTTCCGCTCAATGTTTCAGTTAATCCTCTTCTAAGGTTTTTCCCCGTTAAATCCTTTTGGATTAATTCCGTAACGACTTCCTGGTCTGCTATGAGGTTGGCCATGGCGATGAATTTCAAATCCTTGTTTACCAGCCATTTCGCTAAAATGTAAGAAACCTGATTGGCGCTATAACAAACTACTTGGGGCACATCAAAAAGGGCGGTTTCGAGAGTAGCAGTACCGGAAGTGACGAGTGCCGAAGTAGAATGGGAAAGAAGATCATAAGTCTGGTTCTCCACCAGTTTTACGTCTGGGTATTGGTTCAAAAATAAATTATAGAATGAAAATTCAATGGAAGGGGCGCCAGCGATAACGAACTGATATTCAGCGAGATACTCGACACATTTGAGCATAATGTCCAGCATTCTGTTGATTTCCTGTTTGCGGCTTCCTGGCAAAATTGCAATGATTGGCTTTTCTTGCTCCAACATGTTTTTTGCAAAAAAATCAGGCGAAGGAATGTGGTTTTTTATAACATCCACCAGTGGGTGGCCAGGGTAATCAACTTCAACTTGGTGTTTCGCATAAAACGTCTTTTCAAATGGAAGGATGACATACATTCGGGACACATGTTTTTTTACAATATTCACCCTCCCAGTATTCCAGGCCCACAATTGTGGAGAGATATAATAAAAGACTTTGAGTCCTTGTTTTTTGGCCCATTTTGCCATCCTCAAATTAAAGCCAGGATAATCAATCAGTATCAATACGTCTGGCCTGAAATCCAAAATATCTTTTTTACAAAACTTGAAATTATTGAGAATAGTGGGCAAATTCTTGACAACCTCAACAAACCCCATAAAAGCCAAATCACGGTAATGTTTAACGATGGTCGCCCCTGCCTCATACATCAGATCACCTCCCCATGCCTGTATGTCAGCAGTTGGGTCTTCTTTGTGCAATGATTTCACAAGATTGGAACCGTGCAGGTCACCAGATGCTTCGCCAGCTATAAGGTAGTATTTCATTTTTTTTGAGGGGTCAGGTTTGAGGAGTCAGGGGTCAGATGTCTGATTGTCAGGGAAAAGGTGAAAATAAATAACAAGAGATCCCAATATATCCGAAACCTCTGACCACTTAAACCTGATCCCTGACTCCTCCCTCTCATAAAACGTACTGTCCATACAAATAAAGCCAAAGGCCAACCCACATAGTGGTTATGATAACAATCCCTCGGACCGTGTTGTTAAGGTATCTTTTTTGGTAGTAATTCAGGGCAATGGCATTCAAAGCAAGGGCTATGATTGCAGCTGTTCTTTCCCTGAATTTAGGCCCAAGTCCATCGTCACTGACCCACCCTAAGAACTCCAATCCTTCATAAGCCCCAGTGAGCAAAAGGAAGCCCAGGACAGGCAAAAAAATGCCAATCACAAGCCCGATCACAAGGGAATTTTTTTCTAACATAAGGACAGTTGTTGAGAGTTGCTGAGTTCTTGAGAGCTTAAGGATTAACACATATATTGTAACTCAATAACTCAATAACTCATTAACTCAGAAACTCAATAACTCATTCCAATGATTTAAAGTCAGGCATCGCCTTGTAATTAGTCAAATCATGGCCTGATGGTACTATAGAAATGAAGTTGTTTTCCAAAGCCCAGACGTCCGTGTCACTGCCATGGTCTTCGTTTACAAAATTACCGGTGAGCCAATAATATTTTTGGCCATAAGGATCGGTGCCTTCTACGTATTCTTCTACCCATCTTGCTTCTGCTTGCCGACAAACCTTGAACCCCTTTATTTTGTTGTCTGAGACTTTGGGGATGTTGACATTCAGGAGGTTACAGTTTGACATGTTGTTGCCCAAAACAAACTCGATCAATTCTTTGATGAATGGTTTGCAATGTTCAAAATCTGCTTTCCAGGAAAAATCCAACAATGAAAATCCGATCGATTTAATCCCTTCCAGTGAAGCTTCCATCGCAGCCGACATGGTGCCAGAATAAAGGATGTTCAAAGAATGGTTGGGGCCGTGATTGATGCCAGAAAGGCATAAGTCAATCTCTCGGTTTTTAAGGATCACGCTTTTCGCCAATTTCACACAATCAACAGGCGTGCCGCTGCATTCATAAGCTTCCGATCCTTCGAACAACTTCACCTTTTTCAATCTCAGGGGATCTTTGAGTGTGATAGCGTGGCCCTGACCAGATTGGGGACTGTCTGGTGCGGAAATGATTACATCCCCAAACTCTTGGGCGACTTCAACAAGCGCACGCATTCCGGGTGCATTGATGCCGTCATCATTGGTTACTAATATGAGTGGTTTGTGGTTCATGTAAACTTAATTGGAGGGCACAAATGTAAGCAAGGTTGACGACTGTGTTAATTATTGTGGCAACGGTTTTTGTTTATTAATTTTGGCACTTTATTTCTTCAAGAGATTAAAAATCTAACATGAAAAAACACATCCTTCTTCTGCTTTTTTGTACTGTATCCTTTGGCCTGATTGCCCAATACGAATTCACCATGGTACACGATTGTAACTGCTCGCCTGTTAAAAGCCAGGACAATACTGGCACTTGCTGGAGTTTTGCAACCTCCTCTTTTTTGGAGTCGGAACTGATGCGTTTGGGCAAACCAGAATATGATCTTTCTGAAATGTTTTTTGTGCGGAATATTTATTTAAAAAAAGCTGAAAATTACTTGCTGAGACATGGTAAGGCGCAATTCAGTCAAGGAGGCTTGTCGCATGATGTTATTTCAGCTTTTAAATATGGAGGTGCAGTTCCTGAAGCTGTTTTTAGCGGCAAACAAGATGGAGACCTTCAACACGATCATGGTGAATTGGCTGTTGCCTTAAAAGGAATGTTGGATGCTTTGATTAGTAAGAAGAAAGTTAGTGATAAATGGAGGGCCGGATTTGAAGCATTGATGAATGCTTATCTTGGTACGCCTCCAGAAAAATTTACGTTTGAAGGGAAAGAATATACGCCAGCCTCTTTTGCTGGACATCTTGGCATCGATCCTGATGATTATGTCAGTTTCACTTCCTATACCCATCATCCTTTTGGCGAAAAAATAGTATTGGAAATACCTGACAACTACGCCAATGGAGGGTACTATAATGTGCCTATGGACGACTTGTTGGCGATAACAGATTTTGCCGTTGAAAAAGGCTATTCTGTTGCCTGGGACGGCGATGTCAGTGAAAAGGGATTTTCATCAAAAAACGGAATCGCCATATTGCCGATTGACACCAAAAGAAAAGACCTTTTTGAAAAACCAAGCACTGAAACCCATGTGACACAGGAATTGAGGCAGCTAACATTTCAAAACTATTCGACTACCGACGACCACCTCATGCATATTACTGGTGTTGCCAAAGACCAGAATGGTGAGAAGTATTATTATACCAAAAATTCTTGGGGAGCCATAAGTCCTTATCAGGGATATGTTCACATGAGCGCTCCATATTTTCGTTTAAAAACCGTTGGGTTGATGGTGCATAAAAATGCGGTGCCGCTTGAAATCAGGCAACGGTTGGGGATTTAGAGCAAGGCCTCAGACCTGACAGGTTTTCGAAACCTGTCAGGTCTTGTTCTATTGAAATTTGCTCTGGGTTATTTCATTATCTTATCAACAATCCCTTCGACTTTTTCCGCCACCCTTTCATCAATCTCCAATTCAGGTGCATGGTGCGGCTTTTTTCTTGCATCAAAAACCAGTGCTCCATTGCAGCCCCAATGTTTGTTTTTAATAAATGATTTAATTCCATGGATGTCGTGGGAGGGATTGGTGCGGGTGAATGTCACCCACAGGAAATTGTTTTGGTTGGCAGCAAGGAAATCGGAATCTTCTGTCAAAATAACAAGTGGAATATGGTTTTGGAAATAGGTAGCATAAAGTTCCAAATGGTTACAAAACTTATCCATATTCAAATAACTTTTGTCAGAAGTGAATGCAGGGGCCTTTATTCCTAAAATACCTTTTTGTACAAAAACAGGATCACTGAATCCTGGCGGCAATTCAAATTCTGGCGGCAATTCAGCTTTTAATTCACGTATCTTTTCACCACAACAAGCCACGACAACTTTACTTCCCTCATTCCAACCACTCCCTGAATAATCCAATGTGTCAATGGTGGTCCGGGTTTGGAAATGCAGATCCCTTGTCAAATTTATCCTTTCCAGTACGTGGTTGAAAAAATGTTCCGTGTCATGGGTGTCAAGGATAGGTACATCGCCCTCTGCGGCTATCACCACAAATTTGGCAAGGGTAGTTTGGCCCTTACCTAGTATGTGGTTAGCCTGGGTCAATATTTCCTCTGGTTTTCGTTCTCGAAATGGCATATAGCGCTCCGACCCAATGGCCAATAACAAAGGATGCACACCTGCCGCATCAACCGCATGGATTTCTTTTATACCTGGAAATTCCTGTGAAGTAAGTGGCTCCACCAATTCGTGGATCAACCAGCCAAAAGCCGAATCTTCCTGTGGTGGCCTGCCTACCACAGTGAAATGCCAGATCGGATTTTTACGGTGGTAAACATGTTCGACTTCCATCACAGGGAAATCGTGGGCCAGCGAATAATAACCAAGGTGGTCGCCAAATGGCCCTTCTGGTTTTTTTAGGTCTTTTCTAATTACGCCAGTTATTACAAAATCCGCTTCCGAAGAAATGATGAAACCGTCTTTTCTCTGGTACCTGAATCGCCGACCAGCTAACATGCCAGCAAATGTTAGCTCGCTCATTCCTTCTGGCATGGGCATAATGGCCGCAAATGCATGGGATGGAGGCCCACCTATAAATATGGAACATCGGAACGGCTCATCGCTCTGATTATATTGAGTATGGTGAACTCCGATACCTCGGTGCAATTGATAATGCAGTCCCACCTCTTGGTTCTGGATGTATTCATTTCCTGAAAGCTGAATTCGGTACATGCCGAGGTTCGATTTCATGATGTGCTTCTCACCAGGAGGCAAGGTCAGCACCTGTGGCAAGGTAATAAAGGCACCCCCATCCATCTTCCAGCTTTTTACCTGCGGAAGCTTGTCTATGGTGGTTTTGCCAAACAACACCGGCGATTTCCAGGATTTCTTAGGGAGGGCTGTAATTGCAGTGAACGGGGCAGATAAATACTTCAAAGGGTTCTTAAGGAACAGAGTTGGATCGGATTTCAACTCGACAATCTTTTTGACTTTGGGGAGCGTATTTCTAAAGATAAAAGCTGTTCTTTCATTTGTTCCGTAAATATTGGATGCCGCCATAAACGGACTTCCTTTTACCTTTTCAAATAATAATGCAGGCCCCTTTCGGTCATAAATCTGGCGATGTATTTCGGCCATCTCGAGGTCGGGGTCAACCTCCTGCGTGATCCTTTTCAGGTGACCATTTATTTCAAGATCAAGTAAACAAGCGTGGAGGCTGCGATAGGCCATATTCTATTTATTTGTGAACCTCAAACCTACAAAATTTTTGAGTTTATGAGTTGCTGAGTTGGTGAGAAATAAGGGGCAAGGAGGTTTTAAAACTGATTTGCTGTTCCACAAAAACTTCTGATCTGAAATCTCAATAACTCGGTAACATATTATAAAAATATAAATTTTTTGGCAGCGTTTTTGATCTACCCCCCAAATACACTTGCCTAACACAGTCTGTCCTTCTATCCTCAATTAAATATTTGAATACAAGGAATTGTTTGAATTACAATCCCAGTGAATTTGACGTCCCGGTTTTCGTTGTTCACCACTTGGTGGTTTTACGGAAATGGGATTTAAAGAAACTAAACATACCGAGAATGAAAATCCCCTTTCCTTTACTAGAAAGGTCATGCTGGACATGGCCAATAACTTCCAATATTACGGTTAGGTTTTTCTTTTTAGCATTTAGTCTGTTTGCTTCCATAATTGCCAAAGCTGAAGGTTCTAAAGATTTTGTCAGTTATGATGGTTACAGGATGTTCCTCGATACCAGGGATACCCAGCAAATAAAGGTTTATGCCAATGTTGATGAATATATCAATGTTGGCTCAAGCCATTTGGGTATCCAGGGTGGGTTCATCACTATTTATCGCCCTGATGGTTCCATGGCGATGACCCTGACTGGGAATTCTGGCAACCAGGGTATCATTTTCAACGATACAATGGAAATGGCTGGCCCTACTGGTGGCGGCACTACTAATGGCATTGGATATGAACCTTCATCAATCATGGTATTGCCAGGAGAAGAAGGTGTTTGGACGATCTATTTTGGTTATCCAGATTATTCGCCAGCTGATTTTCCAAATTTATTGAACAATGCTTCTTGGACGCGGGCGAATGACCAACCAAATACACCAAGGGTGGTACTTGCCTGGGACATAACAGTGACTCAATTTAAAGAGGGGAATAATGGAGGCCTACCTCTGAGTGGTCGGGTTTACACGAATGAATTTATTTCGGTCATCAATCAAAATGGTTATAGCACATCGCCTGAATTTCACATTCTTACTAAAGATGGATTTATTTTTCGGGTGGATTTCATGGATGCTGATCCGTTTAGGTTTCCCATCTCTTCAAATAGTGGCGGGTTTTTACGCGATGATCTCCAACCTGTATATACCTCGCAGCCTCGAAACATGATTGTGCAATCTGACGACCCAACAACTTGGATGCCTGGCTCTTATTATCTTTACGAGCCACAGGCTGAAGATTATGATGGAGGAGTTATTGTGAATAATAAGATCTTTTTTAATCCGCCAGATAAAAATTTGCCACCTGCTGCCTTAACAACTGACATCTTTGGGGAAAATACCCACAATACTTGGCTCAGGATAAACCCATTGACCAACACTGTTGAGATAACCAATTTCCAACTTTTGGCAACGGACACTTCAGGGGTGCTTTGTACAAATGGCTTTATACAAGCTGGTCAAGGAGCAAATTTTTCATTTAATTCAAATGTAAGCGGAACAGCATCCCTTGATCTTGATTTGAATAATGATGGAGATTTTTTTGATCCTGAAGACAGGAACATTTCTAGGTTAGTAAGTATTGGAAACAACCAAATTTATTGGGACGGAAAAGATGGGTTGGGAGATTATCTGCCAAATGATGTGGATATTAATTTGGAATATCTTGTGAAAATTCGAGGAGGTGAAACCCATATTTTACTGACCGATGTCGAGAACAATGAAGGTGGTGTGGTCTTTTCCCTAGTCAACAATGTTCAAGGTTCGGGAAACGACCTGTTTTATTATGACCACACTCCAATTGGAGGCACGGTTAGTGGTGGCGGTTCACCTGGCAACCCACTTCCTACAAACATTCCATATACCTATCAAAATAATTTTGGCAACAATAAAATCCTGGACTACTGGGCTTTTTATAATTATGATGGACAAGGAGAAGGAACCCTCGTGTTTCAGGTTACAGACGATTGTAACGACAATCCGAATCCTGGCCCAGACAGGGACGGCGACGGAATTGCAGACTCGGAAGACTTGGATGACGACAATGATGGAGTGCCGGATATGAAGGAATATTGCAATCCTGGAAATGGATTTGCTTGTTTGCCAAGTAGTCTCGACCCCAGCAAAGATGCAGATGGGGATGGGGTATCCAACCTCATGGATGCAAACGATCCTGCTTTTATCAATCCTTGTACCGATACCAATAACGATGGAACCTGTGATTCAATAGCTTCAATTTTCGATACAGATCGCGATGGTATTCCAGACCACTTTGATTTGGACAGTGACAATGACGGGATTACTGATTTGGTGGAGGCGGGTCACGGCCAACCTGATGCAGATGGCAATGGCATAATTGATGGCTTGCCAGTAATTTTCGGGTTAAATGGATTATACAATCCTATAGCATCTGACCCCGATGATTTTAATGCTGTGGAGACGTATTCAAGGTTTGATGTAGATTCAGATGGAGTGCCCGATCACGATGACCTGGACAGCGATAATGATGGAATAAATGATGTGGCGGAAGCAGGATATGCTGCTTTCGATACAAATAATGACGGAAGGATTGATGACGGTGCGGGTAACCCGCCGTTGACTGGATTGACAGGGCTGGCACCAATTATTGACCCTTTAGTCACTGGAAATCAAATCCCGTTGCCTGCTGATAAAGATGGAGATAATGTGCCTGATTGGCACGACCTTGATTCTGATAATGACCTCATCCACGATGTCGAAGAGGGAGGCAATATCGATCCTGACAATGATGCAATAATTGGCGTTGGTTTACCTGCCGTCAACATAGATGGCCAGGCCACTGGAGCCAACTTAATTCCAACTTCGCACCCACTGGATTCAGATAGTGATCTGGTTGCTGATTTCCACGATCTTGATACGGATAATGACGGAATCAACGACGTGCGGGAAGCAGATGGAATTGACCAAAATGATGATGGTCTTCCGGGAGTTGGCGTTATCGCGGTAAATAATAATGGCGTCCCTACAATGGCTGGAGGACTACCAGTTAGCGCAACCTCTACACCAACCGATACAGATGCCGATTTAATTGCTGATTACCGTGACCTTGATTCTGACAACGATATTATTAATGATGTTGCTGAGACCAACAAACTCGACAATGATAATGATGGAAGGGTAGGGCAAGGCATTCCTCCAGTTAACATACATGGGCAAGCTACGAGCATTGTCCCTACTTCATTCCCAACCGATACCGATGGGGACGGCACACCTGATTTCCGTGAAAAAGATAGCGATGATGATGGGATTTTTGATGTCCAAGAAGCAAACGAGCCCGATCCTGATTTTGATGGGATAGTTGGAATGGGGATTCCGGTTGTTAATAGTGATGGCCTTTCCAATGGTTTTCTATCAACCTCGAAACCCACTGATACCGACGGGGATGGCACACCTGATTTCCAAGAACTGGATAGTGATAATGATGGGATTTTGGATGTTGAAGAGTGCCCAATAAATATTCCTTGTATTGATGGAGATGGAGATAATACTGCTGATTTCCAAGACCCTGATAGGGACGATGATGGGATATTCGATGGATATGAGTGTGAGACCGGATTCCCTTGTCCAGATACTGATAACGATGGTATTCCAGATGTGGATGATCTTGATACTGATGGCGATTTGCTACTCGATATAGACGAATGCCCGTTGGGAAATCCTTGCCCCGATGCCAATGTAAATGGCATTCCAGAATGGCGGGAGTTTTTCTGTAACCCAAACATCATTGTTCCAGTAGTTGAAAACATTTCCAGTAACGGCACTTCATTCTGTGAAGGTTCTTCAGTGACTTTAACTGCTGATAATAACATTGATGTGGATGGCGACTCCATCACCTACCAATGGGTTGGGCCAAATGGATTTGATCACGTTGCGATAGCGCCTGAGTTTGGGCCATTCACTGTAGAAATTAATGCAGCGACCTCTCTAAAT
Organism: Saprospiraceae bacterium; assembly: GCA_029263015.1. Taxonomy (GTDB): domain Bacteria; phylum Bacteroidota; class Bacteroidia; order Chitinophagales; family Saprospiraceae; genus UBA6168. The sequence continues at coordinate 21,091 of JAJCYI010000177.1, forward strand.
GAAGGGGAATACACCCTCTTTCTTTTCACCCAAGGTGGTTGCGTAGGAATTCCTTCAAGCCTAACTTTGGAAGTCTCCACTACACCACAAACTCCTGAAATACAGGTGAATAACGATGAATTATGCGTTGGTGAAATATTGGAGCTGAACAGCAGTGTTTATTCTGGAAGTAATGTAACCTATCAGTGGTATTTTGACAATGGCGTGGATCAGATGTTGATAGGTACGACCACTGTTCCGACTTATTTCATCAATAATGTTGAGTTTGATAACGCCGGCATTTACACCGTACAAGTATCGGTTGACAACTGCATTTCACTTGAATCAAATGCACAAGATATTACGGTGAGCAATGTATTTAGTCAAACACCTCTGCTGAATGTGGATGAAGATGTCCTTTGCTCAGGTGAAGTATTGGAACTGAACAGTTCTATCATCCAAGGAAATAATATTCAATACCAATGGTGGTTTGATGATGGTTCCGGTCCTGTTTCGATTGGGGTCACCGATGTTCCAACTTTTTTCATTAATAATGTAGAATCAGCAAATTCAGGGATATACAATGTCACCGTTCTTTTTGGCTCGTGTGAATCCCAATTGTCTAATTCCCAAGATATTATTATCAATGAAGAATTGACTGGTGTCGTACCAGCTTTGGAAGTCGAAGAAGAAATTCTTTGCGAAGGACAGACATTGGAACTAAACAGTTCAGCCTATAATGGGACAGATGTGCTTTACCATTGGTGGTTAAATGATGGCTCAAGTACCATCTCACTCGGCACGACCAATGTGCCCACGTTGTTCCTTGATAATGTGACTGCCTCAAATTCTGGCGACTACACAGTAGTTATCAGCAGTGGCAATTGTGTCAGCCAAGCCTCAAATGTTCAGGATGTGCTGGTGAATAATGATTTAGCTTTTATGGTGCCACAACTGAGTATCGATGAAGACTTACTTTGTTTGGGACAGACTATTGAATTGAATAGCACGACTTTCCCTGGACCAAATTTACAATATGAATGGTGGTTTGATGATGGTACTGGCCCGATTTCGATTGGCGTCACCAGCATCCCAACTTTTTTCATACCAAATGCCAGCATTGCAAATTCTGGAATATACACAGTGACCATTATCATGGGGCTTTGTCAAACACAGCCTTCCAATGCACAGGATTTAACCGTGACCGATGCATTCCTGACTCAGACGCCAACACTCTCTGTGTTTCAGGATCAACCTTGTGAAGGGGAAACGATTGAATTGAACAGCACAATTTTTAATGGTGGCAACGTGACCTATAATTGGTGGTTTAAGAATGGAAATGGTTTTGTCTTATTGGGCAGCACTGATCTTCCGACCTTTTTTATCTCCAATGCAAACGACACTAACTCAGGCATTTATGCTGTTACCGCAGCTATCGGGAATTGTGAAACGCAGTTCTCAAATGCACAGGACATTATTGTAACAGATGATTTGTCAAGTCAAACACCAAGTTTGACGGTCAACCAAAACCTGGTTTGTGAAGGTGAAATGCTGGAACTTAACAGTACGGTCGTCACTGGAAACAATGTGGTGTATGAATGGTGGTTCAATGATGGTTCTGGATTTGTGTCACTTGGCACGACTGATGTCCCGACTTATTTTATTGACAATACCACGGCTTCAAATGAAGGTATTTACCAAGTGACCTTTAGTGTGGGGAATTGTACTTCGCAATTTTCCAATTCGCAGGCGGTATCAATGACTGGGGATTTGACCAACCAAACACCTCAATTGGCTGCCAATCAAAATACCCTTTGTGAAGGAAACACGCTCGAACTGAACAGTTCCATTATCAATGGTGGGAATGTGACCTATGAGTGGTTTTTTGATGATGGATCGGGAGCCGTTTCACTTGGTACGACCAATGTCCCAACTTTATTTATTGATAATTTAGCAATGTCAAACAGTGGCGTTTATACCGTTTTGGCGAGTATTGGTAATTGTACCACACAACCCTCAAATGCCCAAAGTGTAACAGTAAATAATGTGCTGGGCATGGCTCCTGAATTAAGCATCGACACAGATGTAATCTGTGAGGGTGAAATGTTGGAACTGAACAGTTCCATGATTCAAGGCGCCAATGTGGTTTACCATTGGTGGTTCAATGATGGAAATGGTGCTGTTGAAATTGGGTCCACCAATTTGCCAACTTTATTTATTGCCAACGCGGATAATTCAAATACAGGAATTTACACCGTTTCCGTAAATGTTGGTGGATGTGTGTCGCAACCATCTAACGCACAAGATATTGCGGTACAAATGGCTCCTGATCTGGAAATTAGTAATACAACTGATTCTGTTAGTGTGGCTTGTCCGGGTGACCTTGTTGAATTAAGCGCTCCGATGATTTTGGGTGCCACTTACCAGTGGACTGGACCTCAAGGTTTTTCTGCAACTACTATCAATCCAATCATAGATCAGGTTTCCATAAAAAATGCTGGCGACTATTATGTAGTGGTAGAAACTGCAGGTTGTTCCTTCCTTTCTGAAACGACCGAGGTTTTTGTATTTGATGAGCTACTGGCCGAAGAAGACAATTTCCAAATCACTTTGGAGGATTCACTGGTTACTTCTGATTTTATAGAAAATGATGCGTTTGGAAACATTAATAATTGGGAGATCAACGTGGTAAGCCCACCGATAAATGGTCAGGTTACCATTGGGGATCAAAATCAAATTGTTTACAAACCCAGTCCTGGACAAGTCGGTAACGATATGTTCATTTACCAGATTTGTAATCCTGATTGCCCAGACCAATGCGACAATGCTGTTGTCAACATTCGTATTATCAAAGAAAATGAAGAGGATGGATCTTGTTTTGTCCCAAATGTCATCACGCCCAACGAGGATGGTGCAAACGACTATTTAGTTGTGCCTTGCCTTGAATCAGAATTCACCAATAATAATATGAAAATATTCAATCGTTGGGGAGACCTTGTTTTTGAGGCACAACCCTATAAAAATGATTGGAAGGGCACTTACAGGAATACACCGCTACCGCCTGGCACCTATTTCTATGTGCTCCAATTGGACTTAACCGATAGCAATTCGTTGCAAGGATATTTCACCATTACTAGGTAGGTTATTGAGTTATAAGTTAATAAGTTAATAAGTTAATAAGTTTTTGAGTTTTTGAGTTTTTGAGGATGGGATTCAAAAACCTTCTGAAACTGGATGAAATATTTATGTAAAAAAGTTCTTCTGAACGAGTCCTACGAACTCAAAAAACGCTAAAATCTTGATTATGAAATTTATAGTAATTGTTCTGGCTGCATTCGCAATAAGCTTCAATGGCTATTCGCAAAGTGATGTACAGTTTACTCATTTCATGTACAATAAATTGTCTTATAACCCAGCCTATACGGGCAGCAAAGGTTCGTTCGACCTGATGGGGATTTACAGAAAACAATGGGCTGGGATTGATGGCTCACCCACAACGGGAAGTTTCAGCGCTCACGCCCCTTTTTCCGATGGTCGAAACGCAATGGGTTTGTCATTTATGGGTGACGAGATCGGAAAAGTAAATACAACTGCAGTTGATCTTTTTTACGCCTACCATATTCCGGTTTCTGCAAATAGTAAACTGAGTATTGGGATGCAGGGAAGAATCGAGCAGGCCAAAATAAATTGGACTAAAGCAGATCCTTTGGACTTGATTGACAATCTTATTCCAAATACAAACGAGTCGTCCTATGCACCCAACTTTGGACTTGGGGCATACTATTATGCCAACCACTATTTTGTTGGATTATCGGTTCCAAGGTTATTAAAAAACACCCTTTATCTTGACAGGTCAGAACAAGTGCAAAAGGAAACGATAATGACTTATTACCTGACAGCGGGGGGCATTGCTAGGCTTTCTTCAAAACTGCAGGTGATGCCGTCTTTTTTGGTAACGTACAATTCAAATGCTCCGGTTGACCTTGATATGAATGCTAATTTTTTACTGATGGACAAATTCATTCTCGGCGCCAGCTACCGCTTGGCAGATTCGGTCGATGGAATAATTGGATTTAAATTTGATACTGGACTGAGGATCAGCATGGCCATGGACTTTACGACGTCAGAACTCGAACAATTTACAAATGGGAGTTTTGAAATACTATTGGGCTACACCTTCAGGTGTAAGGATTGCAACGTGAATCACCTGAGGTATTTTTGAAATTACCTGCAAATCGGCGGGGCGGGGAAATTAGAAATTAAGAAATTGAAAACTGCTGGACATTGCTGGCGCAGAACTGTGTTCTGTGTCCATTCAAACAGTTCCAATTTCAGAAAATGATATTAATTATGAGAAAACCATTATCCACAATTATCGGAATCTTGTTTGTGGCAACATTTACTTTTGCCCAACAATTGATTCCCGCAGGCAGCATAGCCATTCCTTCGGAATATGAAATAACTAATATCGAAGAGCTGAATTCTTCACAATTGGATTATTGTGCGGTTCCGTTCAGGAATGGAATAGTTTTTACTTCCACCCGAAACAGTGGGTCTGTTTTTGGCTGCAGCAAAGATTTTTTGAGTGGTCATTATTCTGACCTTTACTATGCAGAAAAAGACCGTGAAGGTTCTTTCCAGTCGCCCCGACTTTTGGAAGGGGAGGTCAATGGTAAATATCATGACGGTGCCTGCACTTTCGTAAATGGCCAAACCGAAATGATATTTTCTCGGAACAATAGAAAAGGGACGAATAAATGGGGAATGATTGATTTGAAGATTTATGGAGGGGAAATTAAAAGCGGGCTATGGGAAAATGTGAAGGAACTGCCTTTCAACAGTGATGAATTTGCAACTTGCCACCCATCTTCCACGCCAAATGGAGTGTGGCTTTATTTCGCATCTGATCGGCCTGGTGGATTTGGGGGAATGGATATTTATGTCGTGCAAAGGAAAGAAGTCGGTTGGGGGCAACCCGTCAACTTAGGCTCAAAAGTCAACACCTCCAGCAACGAAATATTTCCCTTTATTTCTTCAGAAGGAATTCTATATTGGTCTTCGGAAGGCTTCGGCGGGATGGGCGGTTTGGATATTTATGCGTTGCCAATTTCAAATGGTGAGGCTGCGATCAGGAGCCACCTCACTGCTCCAATTAATTCGACATCTGATGATTTTGCTTTTTCTACAAATTTTGAAGGAACAGATGGATTTTTGACCTCCAACAGGGAGGGAGGATTTGGAAAAGATGACCTTTATTCATGGAAATTCTTAGGACAAAAACCTCAAATGGCCAATATATGTGTGGTTGATGAAAAAACGGGCGAACGAATCCTTGATGCTTATCTGGATCTAAAACCTTTGTCGCAGGGCATCAATGGTTCAACTCCGATACCCTCAACTGACGGCATATCTTTTTTGCAAATGCAGGCCATGAATGTTGCAGGAAAAGAATATTTGGTGCTCGTGCCGTATGAAGACAATGCTGCACTTCTTGAAAAACCACAAATCGGGAAAAGCTGCGATTTCCATTATCCAATTATTGCTGGCCGAAAATACCAGGTTACTGTTGATAAGCCAGGGTATTTACCTTTGAAAAGAACAGTAACCGCGGAAGAAATTTTGACAAATGAAGAATGGTTGATACCAATCAGGCAAAAGCCCCCAATCGCAATGAGCGGTGAAGTTAAGGATAAGAACAATCACAAGCCGATTCCATTTGCAGATGTTAAAGTAATCAATTCCTGTAATGGAAAAGAACATGCGTATGTAGCTGATCGCCAGGGCACGTTCACATTCCCGATGGATTGCAATTGTGATTACGAAGTAATGGCTTCTAAGGGGAGCTACCATTACGATTACGAAGTAATTTATTCTTATGACATTCAATGCGAAGATGAGAACACTACAGTGCTTCTTTATCTGGAAAAGGAAGCCATCAGCAAAAAACCAGAACCTGAATTTGAAGTCGGAATGGTATTGAAACTGGAAGATTTGTACTATGATTATGATAAATTCGCCATTCGTTCAGATGCATCAATTGAACTGGATCGGGTCGTAGAATATATGCTCGACCACCCATCTCTTGAAATTGAATTGCGGTCGCATACTGATTCTCGTGGGACAGACGAATACAACCGCGTTTTATCCCAAAGAAGGGCAGAGTCAGCTGTTGAATACATAGTTTCGAGAGGGATTCAACCAAGCCGCCTTAAGGCAGCAGGATATGGCGAAACTCAACTGGTAAACAATTGCAGGAATGGGGCAGACTGTTCGGATTCAGAGCATCAGGAAAACAGGAGGACTGAAATAAAAGTTACCAAATTTAACGAAAAGGGATATAGGATTGAGAAATGATTTTATTTATGCGTAAGAAATAAGTAGTGCAGGTTATTTTTTCAAAACACCTTCTATCTCCACTAATTTTCCATCAACATCATCTGGAATTTCCAATCCCAATATTTCGCAGATCATAGGGTAAATATGAATGTTTTTTATAGGAGGAGTAACATATCCGTTTTTAAATGCCGGCCCATTGGCATAAAAAACCCCGTGCATCTTTTTGAAATTTGGATCAAAACCGTGCTGGCCGGTTATTTCTATTCCTGAACTGTGATAAAATGCCAGGGATCGCTGATAAGTAAAAAACCAACCTTCATCAGGGATTATTTGAATGTCCCCCCAACTCTTATTATTAGGCACAATTTCAAAACCAGGTGTGTCCTTGGTTTTGTAAACCTTAAAATGATTCCCCGTTTCTTTATTTTTTAATTCTGTTAAAACGGTTTCTAAATCATCTTTTTGGTTTAAATAAATATGCACGATAGCGCCATTGTTAACTGTCTTGTAAACTTCATCGTTTTCAATTGATTCGACTGGCATGTATTGATTAACGGGAATCTCGATCATTCCATGATCTGAAACGATAATTATATTTATTGGCAATCCCGTCGCTTTGGTTTCGTCAAACAATCGCCCAAGTGTTGAGTCTAGGGTCATCAATTTTTTCTTCAATGGGTCATCATCATTTGGGCCAACTTTATGCCCAACATCGTCCATGTCGGAAAAATACAAAGTGATCATGTGCGGTCGTTTTTCGTCTGGCATATTTAACCACTCCATCACTTGCGAGACCCTTGTGTCATTTGGCACAGAGCCATCGTAACGATGATAATAGGTAGGCCGGATGCCCTGCACATCTGCTTCCGACCCAACAAAAAAATAACTGGCCGTTACCATTCCGGCCTTTGCCGCTTGCACCCAAATTGGCGTACCGCCATACCAAGTCCCATCTTCCACTTTTTCACGGTCTCTAATTTTATAAATGGCGTTTTTGTCTGGATTGAAAAAACTATTGCTGACAATGCCATGGTGGTCAGGATACATCCCCGTTGCAATGGAATAGTGGTTTGGGAATGTTTTTGATGGAAAGCAGGGGATCAATGATTCGGCCTGCACGCCTTCGGCAATGAATGTAGAAAGATTTGGGGGCTGGAACCTTTCCGTATAATCCCAACGGAAACCATCAAGTGAAATCAAAATCACATATGGTTTTGATAAATGTTTTGTAGCATTTGTAGTAATGTTTGTTGCATTCTCATGATAATGTTTATTGCAAGCGCAGCAGGAAAGGAATGCCATTCCAATGATTGGAAAAAAACAGAAGTTCTTCATGATTTTGTTTTGTTGATAATGGTCGTTTAAGATTATCGGCGAATTTACAAGGATTACGCTTTAACTAATCTCCTGTTATTAATATTTTGAAAAATCAAACCCACAAACATACATTTGCCTCCATGAAAATACTCCACACATCAGATTGGCACCTCGGCCAAAAATTCATTTCCAGGGAACGGGAAGAAGAACATGCACTTGCATTGGAGTGGCTGGCTGAAACGATCATTCAAGAAAATATAGAAGTGCTAATTGTTGCTGGAGATGTTTTTGATATTGGAAATCCGCCGAGTTCTTCACGGGCACTTTATTATAATTTCTTGAAAAAACTCTGGCAGTCTGATTGTCGCCATATAGTTGTAACGGGCGGCAATCACGATTCACCGCAAATGCTTGATGCGCCAAAAGAGATATTATCGCTGCTCAATGTCTATTTAGTTGGGAAGGCCACCGAGGATGTGTCTGAGGAAGTCATAGTATTAAAGGATAGTGAGGGAATGATAGAAGGATTAGTTGCCGCGGTTCCATTTTTGCGGGATCAAGATTTAAGGAGGGCGGTGTCTGGGGAAACCAGTAACGATCGGATCGAGAAAATCAAGGAAGGGATATTGGCACATTACGAAGAAGTTGGGAAAGCGCTGGCGAATTTTAAGACAGCTAAAATACCCGTCATTGTGACTGGCCACTTGTGCGTAACTGGCCTTGAGAACAACGCAAAACAAGAGAACATTTATCTAGGTAGCCTGGAAAACATCAGGGTCGATCAATTTCCAGAGGTATTTGATTATGTGGCGCTTGGACATATTCACCGACCACAAGCTATCGGTGGCATGAAAACAGTAAGATATAGTGGCTCCTTGATTCCTTTAAGTTTCAGTGAAACCAAGGATGAGAAATCGGTAACGCTGATTTCATTTAAGGGAAAAGAAATAAAAAAAATTCAGGAAATAAAAACCCCCATATTCCGCCGACTAAAAACCATCGAAGGCAGTATGGAATATGTGCAGGAAAGGCTTGAAAAGCTCCATCACGATTATCAGGATGGTCTGCCAGCTTGGGTGGAAGTTATTGTAGAATCGGATTCAATTATCCCAAACCTGAATGGAATTTTGCAAGATTTTGTCAAAGATTTCAATTTGGAGATATTAAAAACCAGGGCCAAGACAACCCAGTTTTCTTTAAACGAACAAGGCGATTACCAAGAATTGGATGAACTGGAACCGATCGATGTTTTTAGGAAAAAATGCGAAAGTGCTGGACGCCCAGCTGAGAATATAGAAGAACTGATGAATACTTTTAAAGAACTGGAAGAATGGATGAGAGAGAATGAAGAATGCTAAATGCAAAATGAAAGAGCAAACGCTAATAGACTTGTTCGGTTCTGACAATCAATGTGTTACTTCGTCCCGTAGGGACGCAACATCGGTAGCAATGAACCAGCGCCGACCTTTCTTCGTCCCGTAGGGACGTAATGTGAATGTTACCGACCTATGTTACGTCCCTACGGGACGGAATCGGAAGATCGTC
>JAJCYI010000178.1 GCA_029263015.1 Saprospiraceae bacterium
TTCAATAATTCTGAAAAACTATTCTTGCTGTATCCAGTGGCATCTTTAAATTGGCGTTCGGAATTTATTTCTAAATAGTGCATTGTTTTTTTATGCAAAATTACATAAAATGCTGATTATCACGCAAGAACAAGTCTAATAATATGATAAGCATGGAATTGTACGATTATATAGGAAATTATGAGGGTATATATAAAATAGACATGCAATATGAATACGATGAAAATGACCTGCCAAAAAAGATTATTAGAGAGACATATTCCGCATTTGATTTTTTCAGGGATACATTGGTAATAAATTATGAATAAAAACAGTTCGCTACAATCTGTGGCTTAGAACTACTATAGTTAGAGAATGTAGAAAATCACCTGTCGAGAAAATTTCCCCTCACGTCTTATTCACCAACACCAACATTGCCCCATCCAATTTGGCGATCTGCTTGTGGAAGTTTCGCCAATCGGCATGTTTTTCTGCGGGCAGCCTAACAGGTAGGATTTCCAAGTGCCGAACAATGGTCAATTTGTTTTTATCATTTGTAATGTCCAGGGAATAGTGGCCATATTCCGATTCAATGACATTATTTTCAGGGGGCATGCTTTCGATGTGGAAGCCATCGGGCAAATTCAAAGTGATTTTATCTTTTTCCGTATAACCGCTTTTTATTTCAATTGGGTGGGTGCGGGACTTGTTTTCAGGAGGGACGTTGCTGTAAGAATTTATGGCATTGATAGGCACGAAAAGCCGCTTGCCCGCTTTTGATGCATACCTTGGCACAGAGGCGGTGTAGCTTATTATTGCTTTTGGCTCACCTGGGTCAGGGGTGACTGAGAGTTTGTCAAGAGTGAAACTTGGCAGGGAAATTATTTCCATCATTTCTTTTTTCAAATCTTCATCCGAGTAGTATTCTTCTGCTGAGCGATACCATTCTTGACGGTTGCCTGACCTTACAGATGTCACTTTGACAACGGCTTTTCCATCTTGTTCCAATTGGATTTCCACTTCGTTGTCTTCTTGGTTATCGATTGGTGGCGGGGCAGGTGTTCGGGCGAGTTCACCTCCGTTCTCAGTAACCAACAGGACATTGCGGTCAGCACAACTGGAGCTGAGGTAGTTGGGAGGGCTGGTATTGCTGGTGCATTCAAGCCAATATTTTTCCGAAGGCACGTACAGGATCATGTGGTTAAATGCTGGGTAGGTGAAATCGTCGGTAATTTCATAGGATTGCTTTCCGCTTTTGATGAGTACGGGGTAGGCAGGAATGCCTGCTTCTTTTAACAATGCTTTCATGAAATTGCTGAGCGCTTTACAATCGCCATATTTATTGGATTCCACATATTTGGTATCGAAGGGTTGCCAGCCTCCAATTCCCAATTGCACGCTGACATACCTCATGTTTTTTTGCAAATAGCGGTACAGCGTATCAATTTTTTCCCGATCAGTTTCAACATTTGCTGTAAGCTGAGATACGATGGCCTGCATCTCAGGACTCAGGTCATCTTTGCCCAACATCAGTTTGTTCATGAAGAGGCCGAAGTCGTTCCAGCTCGACATGCTGCCCGTGTAGTTTTCCGCTTCAAATAGACTTGGAGAGACCAGGATTCTTGGTAACAACTCTGATGAAATAGGGCAGTACAGTTCTTTTTTTACCGCTTTTATATTTTCAATAGACCAAGTGAATTGTTGAGGATCGCCAGAACTCTCTTCCACTGATAATCCATTTACATTCAGCGTTTTATGATATAGCTGCAAGTCGCTGGGAATGCTGATCTTTAATTCAGCATGCTGTACTGCAACTTTGAATTCTGATACCCCCCAAGAGGGGTAAACAAACAGGTCATTATAAGCCATTTCATACTCGAACTCTACGGTAAAAGGATAATCCGAATAGTTGATGTCAATATACTTTACCCGGTTGTCATCGTAAATGGAAGAACTTGAAATTGCACTTTCATCCCTTATTTCTTTTTTTCCAATTTTCCGTACAAGGTTGCCCATTGCGTCATATATTTTTCCATTTAAACGGCCAAGCTTATTGTATGGATTATAATGGACAATCAAGTAATCGTAGTTACTATTGTCGTTGAACAATGTGACTACTCGGTGCTCCTTATAAACTGCTTTCCCAGGGGCTTCTACATCAAACTGGATGTGCTGCTTCCTGATAACGGCATTTGCGTTTTCCAATAATTCAGGTGGGATAAGAATAGTGGCATACTCCGGTTTGTTTTGTGAAAAAAGGAGGCAAGGGAATAAAAGAAAGATCAAGGTTATTTTTCGCATGAGTGAGTTTGGTTTTTGGTTTTTGGTTTTGGGGTTGACTTTTTCCAAAAATCAAGAACAATTATTTGTGATTGAAGACTAATTTGTTTTTTAATTTCATTAATGAATACAGGCTCTGACCAAGCGAAATTGTTCACCCCCAAACCAAGAACCAAGAACCCCGAACCCTTCTTTCACCCTTTCTTCAACACCACTTGTTCTCCCAGTTTCTCTTCCACCAAACTGAAGAAGTTCCGCAAGGCAGCGTATTCTTCTACCTCGAATCGGAGCCTGTTTATTTTTAATTTACAGATCATTTGCAGAGAGCTGCCATTTTGACTAAAACGAAAATCGAATGAACCAGATTTGCCTGGCATGACCATTCGCACTGATTCGGGCAGTTCTTCCACGATATACCCTTCTGGCAATTCCAGATTTAGGATGATCTTTTCGTTGAATGGGTGCGGAATATCCACTGGATATTGACGGGATTCCAATTTAAAGGGGGATTCATTGAACGAACTCAAAATGGCAGGCGTGAGGTACATGAAATCTCCAGACATCATGGCCGTGCCTGGTATTTTACATGATGCCCGGACTTTCAATGCTTGGTTGATGTTGGGTACGTTTTCAAAACTCATTGAATCTAATACGGCATCGGGAAACGCTTCCATTATCTGTTTTTTGAGGTGGTCGCCCGATGGGTTTTTCTTCAAATATCTACGCTCATTGACAGCACTATATCCCGAATAACTCATAGACATGTTTCCATTTAACACACCTTCCTGATCCAAGGCAAATTTGAAAAAATAAATATCCTTGCTCGATGGTGCAGGAAGGTCAATCCATTGTGGCCGGCCTCCTATGATCGCCCACCCGATTGAATTGAGGGAGTTGATGGCCGGATAACCGATTGGCAGAAAAGGGTTGGATGCATCGATCAAGGCCAGCTTGTCTCCTAAGTTGACGAGTGCCAATACATGGTTGAACTGATTCACCAATGGATAAAGAGGAGTTGGTTTTCCGTTCGAGCGGGTGCTGATGAGAACGGGATTGACTTCCACGCCAGCTTCCCGGAGCAGTGCAATCATCATCAAATTCATTTCACTTGCCCGTGCAGATTTTTGCTTAAAACAATCGTTGAGTTTATCCTTTGTATAAATGCTCCTAATATTATTGACCTCGATATTGGAAAATAGGAAATTGTGAATGGCTGCTGCCTTTTCCGTTGGTGTGCCGTCAATTGGCACCATGGACTCTACTGCTTGCCAGAGATCACCGTAATTTCGCTTTTTGGAAAATTGGAGGCCGAAATTCCCACTTTCCATCAGCCCAATGGCCAAGTCATTCCAAGTGTTGGTCACGTCAGTATAAGTACCATTTGGGTAGAAAACCGAAGAAAGCTGGAAACGGATTCGGGCGTAATAGTCGTGCATCGTCGTGACGTACGATTCCTCTTTCATCGCAGGCACATCCTTCATCACCATGCGGGTTTGATTCACTTTTACGCTGGTCAAGTTGCCGGTACCCCCAAAGGTAGAAGAAATCAAAAAGTTGCGTGCTTGCACATCCACTTCATTAATATCGAGCGGCCTGCCTTGAGTAATGTTGGTGTAGTTGTACCATTCGGGGATTTCTGTCCGAAATTCGCTCCAACGGACGGGGATGTCAGACTGGAAATACCAAGTTGGCAGTTGGAAGATGCCTTTTGACTCTGTCTCGTATTTATAATCTATGACAGAGCCGATTTGCAGATTGGGGCATGAAAAGCGTTTTCTGGACCAATAATCATTGACTTGTTCGTCGAATATATCATTCTTGTTCAAATCTGTTGAAGACCCATCAGGGGCAAAGACCCTGGCTTTGATGTTATATATTTTTTCAAACCTGTTCTTGCTATAATATGTAATGGCGATGTCCCCCTCCTCAAATCCGGTCCGATCCAATATTTTGATGCGGACATGCTTTTTGAAACGATATCCAACGTCGTCATCCAAATAGAAAAATTCGAGTTCCCCATATTCGCCCAAAATCACAGCAGATGCAGAAGTGTCAGACTTATAAACAGTCATCTGCAAATCTTCACTTTGGATTTTACCGAATTTCATCGGTGCCCGCTGAGAAAAAAGAGAAATTGAGGAAAGGCTAAATGTGAACAGGAAAAAAGTGAATAGGAACCGCATTGCTTGGGTTTTTAGATGGTTAAATCTCAATATGAAAAGTGGATGAGGTCACGTTCTATGGGGACTCGGCACAAGATATGGAAAAGTTTGGAAAAGCAGATGTTTTTGAAGAGGCCGTTATTCAATTTTTTAACTTCATCCGCCTCAAATAATTGATCTGTCCCAAGTGCCAGCCCAAATGTTTAAGTAGTTTCAGTAAAGCCGCGCCATAGGTCATTTCTATCCCCCAATATTCTTTGGGGTAATCTGCGCCTAGGTCGATGCCAGGTAATACTTTGGCGATCATTTTAGAGGTGTCGTCCGCCCAGTTCAGTAAATCTATTTTGGGTATATTCCTGATGCTGAATTCCAGGGAGCGGTTGCGTTCATAACCAGTGTCCCCCATTCCTTTTCCGATGAAATGGTTGAGGTTGCCACAAAGGTGGTAGCAAATGGTGCCAGCAGAGTTGAGCACACCTTCAGGTATTTCCCATAAGCTTTCTTCATTGGGGAATTCATCTATTTCGGCCTTTAATTGTTGTAAGAGGTGCTTGTACTGATGAATGAAATCTTGCTGCATGGATTGTTGTTTTTTGATAAAGCCCTAGATTTTGATCTTTGTATTTTACAATGTATTTGATGAAATTAATTTTGTAATTATTTGACGATCAATTATTTTTCCTAATTTCCTAATTTCCTAATTTCCCGTTATGAACTCACCTGCCACCTCCACTACTAAAAAGCCCCATTCCGACAAATTGGTTTTCCGACCAATCGCGCCACAAGATATTGAACAAGTTGCAAAGCTCATAAGGATTGTGATGACAGAGTTTGGATGTGTCGGTGAGGGGTATTCCATTAACGACCCGGAAATAGATGATATGTACACTGCTTACAGTGACGACCGGGCTGCATTTTTTGTCATTCAAATGGACGACCGGATTATAGGCTGCGGTGGCATCGCCCCACTTGACGGCAGCGATGGAGAAACCTGCGAATTGCGCAAAATGTATTTTTATCCAGAATTGAGGGGGAAGGGCTGGGGCAAAAAAGTACTCTTGCATTGCCTTGATCTTGCCCGCCAATTTGGTTACAAGCGCTGCTACCTTGAAACGGTGGAGCGCATGGAACAAGCCATACTGCTTTATCAAAAGATGGGTTTTGAGAAAAAAGATTCCCGCATTGGTGAAACTGGGCACTGTAGCTGCGAGACGTATTATGTGAAAGAGTTGTGATTGATAATTTAAGAAATGCCAATCATAAATCATCAATCAAAATCACTGTCTCGGTGAACTGTGGAACACCACGATGAACACCATCATCATTTTCATTTCATAGCTGACATCCTCGTCCAGGTCATCAAAAATATTCCAGTCCCGTGGATCTTGTTCCCAATTGGCCTGCATTTCAAAACTACCGTGCTTCGAGCTTCGGATACGCCATTCGTCAAACTGGTTTTTCCATTTTGATTGCAGGGTAAAAGTTGTTTTGTTGTCGGTGATGCGCCATTCGGTAAAATCACCTCTCCATAGCGTGCGGGCCAAGACGATCTTGTTGTTGCCACGGAGTTCCCATTCATCGGGCTTGTCTTTCCATTTGAGCTTGATATTGCCGAACGTTTCGTTGAGCCGGTAGTCCCATTCTGACCAGTCGTCGTCCCATTGGAGTTTCAATTCTCCGATTTCATCTTCTACTTCCGTAAAAAGCTGCCATTCCACAAAGCTGTCACTGTAATAAGTGGCGATGCCCGTAAGGTATTGGGCCGTAAGGATGAAGGGCGATGCAATGAGGAAAGATATGGAGATGTATTTTTTCAAGTGCATGATTTTTCAGACTTTTTACTTTTTACTTTTTACCTTTTACTTTATCCTTTTTACTTCGTTATTTCGAGCTAAAATTACATTTATTTTCACAACGCTAAATGATATGATAATATATAACGTGACCGTAAAAATTGAAAACAGTGTCCAGGAAGAATGGCTTGACTGGATGAAAAGGGTACATATTCCCGAGGTGATGGCGACCCGTTGTTTTTCCGAGAGTAAAATAATGCGCCTGCTCGATCCGCCAGCGGATGAGCAGGGGACGACTTATGCTATCCAATATTTTTGCGAAAGCATGGGAACCTTACAAGGTTATTGGAAAGATTTTGCCCCAGCTTTACAAGCAGACCACACGCAGCGCTATAAAGATAAATTTGTTGCTTTCAGAACGGTGATGGAGTTGGTTTGAGAATTGTTTTCTGGATAAAGAGTACCTTTGCGGCGAATTTTCGCTGGCAATTCGATGTCTTTAAACGACTATAGTAATAGGGCTAATTCGAGAACATATTGCCAGCTTTCGATTACTAACCAATTAGAATTATCGGGATATGAATTTTGAATTGAACGAAGAGCAACAGGCGGTGCAACAGGCCGCCAGAGATTTTGCACAAAGTGTCCTCAAGCCAGGGGTCATCGAACGCGACCGAGACATGAAATACCCAAAAGATGAAGTCCGTCAGATGGGTGAAATGGGTTTCCTCGGCATGATGGTCTCACCAGAATATGGTGGCGGCGGCATGGATACTATTTCATACGTATTGGCAATGGAGGAAATTTCCAAAGTGGACGCTTCCTGTTCGGTCATCATGTCGGTCAATAATTCGCTGGTATGCTGGGGGCTGGAAACGTACGGGACAGAAGAGCAAAAACAACAATACTTGACCAAGTTGGCCACAGGTGAATGGATCGGTGCTTTTTGCTTGTCCGAACCCGAGGCAGGGAGTGATGCTACCAGCCAACGAACCACCGCCGTTGACATGGGCGATTATTACTTGCTCAATGGCACTAAAAATTGGATCACCAATGGTAGTACTTCTGATGTGCACCTTGTAATGGCGCAAACAGATAGGGAAAAAGGCCATAAAGGAATCAACTGCCTGATCGTGGAGACCGCATGGGAGGGTGTTTCAATCGGGGCAAAAGAAGACAAATTGGGAATACGGGCCTCCGATACGCATACTATAATGTACAATGATGTGAAGGTGCCAAAGGCCAACCGTATCGGAAACGAAGGGTTTGGGTTCAGCTTTGCCATGTCCACCCTCAATGGGGGGCGTATCGGAATTGCAGCACAGGCACTGGGAATTGCAGGTGGTGCTTTTGAATTGGCAGTTACTTACTCAAAAGAAAGGGAAGCTTTTGGCAAACCGATTTGTAAACATCAGGCTATTGCATTCAAATTGGCCGATATGGCAAAGGATATCGAGGCGTCCAAAATGCTCGTTTACCGGGCAGCTTGGTTGAAAGACAAGCACATGGATTACAGCGGGGCTAGCGCAATGGCCAAGCTTTTTGCTTCTGAAACTGCCATGAAGCATACCGTAGAAGCAGTGCAAGTTCATGGCGGCTATGGCTATGTGAGGGAGTATCACGTCGAGCGCTTGATGCGTGACGCAAAGATCACCCAGATATACGAAGGTACATCTGAGGTGCAGCGTATCGTTATTTCAAGGAATGTCCTGAAAGGTCAATTGTATGTGCCGATGTGGGCAGAAGGGGGTGTTTTGGCAGATTGAAAGGATCATTGAAAATAGCAAAATTATTTGGCGTACCTGTGCTGCTGCACTGGTCGTTTCTCTTGTTATTGATGGCCGGGGCTTATTGGGGCTACAAGCAAGGTTTGGCCATTAATCAGTTGGTGTGGTGGTCATTGTTTGGTGTGGCTGTTTTTTCAAGTATTTTGCTCCACGAGTTTGGCCATGTCCTTGTCGCTAGGAGGTTTGGCGTCGAAACGAAGGATATTGTATTGTTGCCGATTGGTGGATTGGCAAGGCTTCGCAGGTTGCCCGATAAACCTTTCCAAGAATTTTTGGTAGCTATAGCGGGGCCGCTGGTCAATGTTTGTATTGCATTTTTACTGGCCCCCTTTTTTTGGTTCATCACCAGGCCAGAACTAGTGCAGCACGAAATACCGACCCCCAACAATATTGATGAAGACTATTTTTTCTTCCTTCCATTGCTTTTGTTCCTAAATATTTTGTTGGCAGTTTTCAACATGATCCCTGCATTTCCAATGGACGGTGGTCGCATTCTCCGAGCTTTGCTTTCTGTGAAATGGGGTAGGCTGAAAGCAACAAAGGTTGCTGTCGCCATCGGCCAGATCATTGCGGTGGTTATAGTAATAACAGGGGTTTGGTTTGGTAATTATTCCTACGCTATCATCGGCATATTCATTTCATATACAGCAATGAAAGAATACAGGTGGGTCAAGGCTGAACATCTGCTGTCAGGACACAAAGTTGCAGATGCCTTCGCTGGGGATTGCCCTCATTTGTCTATTAACGATGACATGGAGGTCGCTTTTCAAATTTTCAATAATAATAACCAAAGGGGCTTTCTTGTTTTTGATGAGTCGGGGAATTTAGCTGGCACTTTTTGGATCGATGAAAATGCCACTAGTTTTGAAGCCAACAAAAAGGTAAATGAGGTATATCGGCCTTCCGTCCATTTGTTAGATGTAACAGATACACTGAAAGAAGCGAACGAAAAAATGACAAAACACGGAAGTGAAGTTCTCCCTGTTTATGAGAATGGCCTACCAGTTGGAATACTGGAAAATGAAATGATTTGGGAATATTTAAGTAACAAAGGTTAATTATCAGAGGTGGGGTAGGGGTGGTAAAACTTTGACCGAAACAAACAAGGGGGATCAAGCTTAGCTTGATCCCCCTTGTTTGTTTCTAAACTCGAAAGACGCCTTATTCAATATTTAATTTAGCCTTTACTTGAGTCGTTAGGTCTTCTGATTCGGGTGCAAACAGAATGGCACTAAAACCAACAGCGGAAGAACCGGTCTCGAAGATCATGGTGTAGCTGCCTTCTTTCCCAACTTCATCAATGGCATTTTGCAGTTGGCCGATAAGAGGTTCGAGCAATTTCTGTCTTTTTTCATTGACTTTAGAATAAATGACTTTCTCATATTGAACCAGTTCCTGCTCCCTTCTTTGTAATTCTTCTTGCTTTTGTTGCGCTTTTATAGGAGGAACATTCCCTTGATTGTACTCAGCCATAAAAGTTTCGAAATCCTTTTTGAGCTGGGTGGCTTTTTCTTCTCCAATAACCACCAATGAATCTTGATAAGCTTTTAATGCTTGGTCAGATTCTTCAACACCTGACATTGCGGCAAGTATGGAAGCAGAGTTGAGGTGTCCAAATTTTTGTGCGGTTAAGTTGGTAGCGGTTACTGCCAAAAGAGTGAGTAACATGCTGATCTTCAATAATTTCTTCATGGTATGATTTCTTTTCTTTAAAGACCGCAAAAGTAGCGCTAAGGCATAATGTTTTCCAAAATTTTATGGAAGAATAAAATTATCGCTATTTCCAGACCCTTTTGGTGATCTTTATTTTGAATTGAGCTTTTGCTCAATGACATAGGCCTGTGTTGCTACCAACATAAAAAAGCGGACAAGAAATAGTTTTGGATATGGCTAATTGAAAGTTGTTTATTTTTAAATGAGCACAATAGGCAAAATATTATTATGATATTTTTAATTAGATAGTCATATAATTACGACTGTAGTTGTAATTGACTATTGTATTTGATGATTTCTAAAATAGAGTCGTTAATGATTTAAATAATTATCATTATTTTATTTATTTGATAAAATAATTAGTTAATCAATAATAATTATTAATTTTTGTTAGAATATTTGCATGTAAATGATTGATGTCTTTAAATTTGCCTTGTCAAACATTGAAAACAATAACGATTGTTTCTTTGAATCATAAATACTGTGAGGTGATGAAATTAGGCAGCCATGCCCCCTTGTCTCGGGGGTGGGGAATCAGGGATAAACGCAGCATAGGGCCGGTTCGTCCGACCAGGGTTGACCACTAAACTTGCGCTGTAGCTAACCGCCCCTTGGAGGTTCGAGTCCTCCTCTCACAGCCTTTAAAACAAGGGTTGCTCCGCGAGAATCGCATCGGAGTAACCCTTTCTTTTTTTAACAACCAACCGATCTGCCAGGCCTTACCTCTTTGTGTGTGATAACCACCTGATTTTGGGTTAATTAAAATAAAATAAGCGTGTATAAATCACTGCAATCTCCTTACCTTTGCGCCCCTATGAAAAAAAGGCTCATTTTCCCTTTGTTTGCTGTCGTAATTTTCCTCCTATTGGGAGGGTGCAAGTCCGAATTTGAAAAGATCAGGGCTAGCGGCGATACTGAACTTATTTATAAAAAGGCATTTGAACTTTATGAGCAAGAAGAATACTTGCGGGCACAGACTTTGTTTGAATTGATTATCCCAGCTTACCGAGGCCGTCCAGAGTTGGAAAAAATATATTTCACTTATGCATACACCTATTATTATATGTATAAGTACATCTTGGCCAATTATTATTTCAAAACTTTTGCAGCTACTTTTCCAACCAGTACATTTAAAGAAGAAGCCGAATTCATGGTGGCCTATGCCAGTTATCAACTTTCGCCTTCCTATCGGTTGGATCAAACTTACTCTGGCAAAGCAATTGAGGAATTTGAAACGTTTGTCAATAACTACCCTCAAAGCGAGCGGGTTAAAGAATGTAACCGCCTGATTGATGAATTGAGGCTAAAACTGGAACATAAAACCTTTATTGAAGGCCGGTTGTATTATGACCTGCGGCAATATCAAGCTGCAATTGTAGTTCTTGAAAACTTATTGAAAGATTTCCCGGAGACTAGCAATGCCGAACAAATACGTCTCCTTATCGCTAAATCTTCGTATGACCTTGCAATAAATAGTGTTTTTACAAGACAAGAAGAGCGGTACAAAAAGACTGTGGGCTATGCAAATGATTATTTGAAAAAGTTTAGCGACAGCAACAACATTAACGAAGTCCAATCCATTTATAATAATTCAGTAAAAAAATTAAAATCATTGACCAATGGCAGATATAAAGACCAAAGCGCAAGGGCTGGATCCTAACCTCAAAGCACGTGATGTGAAGTCATTGGCAGCTGTGACAGGGAATATTTACGAATCCTTGTCAATCGTTTCGAAACGTTCAAAGCAGTTGGCTGTTGATCTTAAGCACGAATTGCACAATAAATTAGAAGAATTTGCTGTGACATCAGATACGATTGAGGAGATTACTGAAAATAAAGAACAGATCGAAATCTCTAAGTTTTACGAACGCCTGCCTAACCCTTCGATAATCGCTACCGAAGAGTTTGTGAACGGTGAAATTCATTCCCATTATAACGACCGACACCGTAATAACAACAGAAGGTAGTCAACTGACCAACAGCGGCCTGATTCAAATTGATACAGTTCGCTGTTGGTTACTCATATTGATATGCAAGGCAAAAAAATTCTGCTTGCCATTTCAGGTAGCATTGCCGCATATAAAGCTGCCTATCTTACCCGCCTATTGATAAAGGCAGGGGCTGAAGTTCAAGTCTTGATGACGCCTTCAGCCACCGAGTTCATCTCTCCGCTTACATTATCTACATTATCAAAAAGACAGGTCTTTACCGAAGTCGTTTCTGGAGAAGCGTGGAATAACCATGTTGATATGGGGCTTTGGGCTGATGCTATGATCGTTGCACCTGCTACGGCCAATACCCTAGGTAAACTAGCCAATGGTATATGTGACAATATTGTTGCAGCTGTTTATCTTTCTTCCAAATGCCCAGTGTTTCTTGCTCCGGCGATGGATTTGGATATGTGGAAACATCCTGCTACCCAACGGAATATTAGCTCATTGAAATCGGATGGAAACCACATCATTCCAGTTGGACATGGTGAATTGGCGAGTGGCCTGGTTGGGGATGGTAGGCTGGCCGAACCAGAAGAAATTTTTGGTTATCTTGAAAAATACTTCATAGAAGGGCAACCTTTTGCCGGACAAAAAGTACTTGTGACTGCTGGACCAACTTATGAGCCTCTTGATCCAGTGCGATTTATAGGCAATAGGTCGTCAGGTAAAATGGGCGTTGCTATTGCGGAAGCATTTGCACAAAAAGGAGCTGAGGTAAAATTGGTCTTGGGTCCATCAGTATTAACTGCGAGCGGTAAGGGTATTGAAACTATTCGGGTGCAAACTGCCCAGGAGATGTATGATGTAGCAGCGGCTGATTATAGTGAAATGGACATTGCGGTTTTTGCAGCCGCAGTTGCAGACTACCGTCCAATAAATGTGGCTGACCAGAAGATCAAAAAAAATGGAGATGAGAGGATGGAGATCGTTTTGGAAAAAACATCTGATATTGCAGCAGCGATGGGCAAATTAAAGAAGGAAGGCCAATTTAATATTGGGTTTGCGTTGGAAACAAATGATGAAGAGCTAAATGCGAAAGCTAAGCTCAGTAAGAAAAATTTTGACATGATTGTACTTAATTCACTGCGCGATTCCGGGGCAGGATTTAATTTTGACACAAACAAAATTACGATCCTCTATAAAGGCAATATGCGGAAGGAATTTGAGTTAAAATCCAAGAAAGAGGTAGCTGAAGATATTGTTGCTGAAGTTTTGATCATTACAAATAAAAAGTAGAATATGAAAAACTGGTTTTTACCAATACTGACTCTCCTGTTTGTCCTTCAAGTCAATGCACAAGAACTTGAAGTGAGTGTCACCATGAACACCCCAAAGCTACAGACTGCCGATCCAAAAGTATTTGAAACTTTGCGCCAGTCAATAGAAGAGTTCATTAACAACCAAAAGTGGACGAATGATGAATACGAACAGGAGGAGCGCATCAAGTTCAATCTGATAATGACAATTACAATTGAGATTGATGCAAATACATTTGGTGCTGAACTTTTATTGCAATCTACCCGTCCGGTTTTTGGCAGTACTTATGAAACACCTTTGTTCAAGCATTTGGACAAAAACATTACTTTCTCTTACCAGCAATACCAACCACTTGAATACAGCCAGACATCTTATATCAACGAACTTTCGTCCATCCTTGCTTTTTATGCCAATGTGGTGATTGGGATGGATTATGATTCATTCTCTCCCTTTGGAGGGGACATTTATTTTGAAAAGGCCCAAGATATTATCAACCAAGTGCCGCCAGGTATTGCCAGTAGCGTGAAAGGCTGGCGCTCCGTGGATGGGAATAGGAACCGTTATTGGTTGATCGAAAACCTATTGACGCCAAGGGTCAGGCCATTCCGCCAATCATATTATGATTACCATAGGCAAGGACTTGATCTGATGCACGAGAACCCTACCACCGGTAGGGCGGTGATGACCCAGGCTTTGTCAACCTTGATGTCGGTGAACCAGAGCTATCCAAACTCAATGATCATGCAGGTTTTTGCAAATACCAAAGCTGACGAGATCATCGAAATTTACAAAGGAGCCTTTCCTGACGAGAAAAGCCAGATCATTAAAGTGATGGTAAAAGTTGACCCATCAAAAGCTTCCAATTATAGACAAGGGATTGGTAGATAGCTTCTTTTTAAAATTGGGTTTTATTCTTTAAAAAATGCAGGCAAAATTTAATTGTCTGCATTTTTTCGTTTTAAGAGAACTAAAAATGGTTTCTGCTGGTATAGCAATGTCTTGATAATGAACTGGGAAACTAAGCCCTTCTGGCGCTTGTTTTTCATAAGAATTATCTTGGATTCCTAACCACACAAGGTAATATGATTTCCAAAGCTTTTACCCTTTACAAAAATTCTGTTTCTGGCCTTTCTGTTCAAGTTTGGTTCTTGTCACTTGTCACATTTATCAATCGTTGTGGCACAATGGTCATCCCTTTTTTGGGGATCTACATGACTACCGATCTGGGGTTTTCCATAGTAGAAGCAGGCTGGGTACTTCTCTGTTTTGGGCTTGGATCCCTATCGGGTTCTTATTTGGGAGGCTACCTTACTGATAAAATTGGTTATTACTGGGTCATGTTTTGGTCGCTTCTTATTGGTGGGCTGATGTTTGTCTTGTTGGGTTTTGCAGAGAGTTATTGGGAGGTTTGTGTGGCTGTTTTTCTGGCAAGTACCATTGGTGATGCCTTGCGGCCTGCGGCCATGACTGCCGTTGCTGTTTACAGCAAACCCGAAAATAGGACCAGGGCATTTTCACTCATGCGGATGGCCATCAATTTTGGTTGGGCTATGGGGCCGGCCATCGGCGGGTGGTTGGTGCAATCCCAAGGGTATTGGACATTGTTTTGGGCGGATGGCTTAACCTGTATCTTGGCTGCGCTTGTATTTAGGCTGTGCATGAAGGCCAAGAAAGTAGAGGTGAAAAAAAAGAGCGAGACAAAAAGAAAAATGCTTTCACCTTACAAGGACAAGGAGTATCTGTTTTTTCTGTTTTTAACTTTAATCGGAGCCATCGTTTTCATGCAATTTCTTTATACGCTGCCTATTTTTTACAAACAAGAGATGCAATTTTCAGAATTGATGATTGGCAACCTGCTAGCCATGAATGGATTACTGATAGCTTTCACTGAAATGCCGCTGGTTTATACATTAGAGCGGAAATTCCGTGTACTGGACAATGTGTGGATTGGGGTTCTAATGTTCGGTGCTGCTTATATGATGCTAAATTTGGCAACAGGTCCAAGCCTTTTGATCGCAGTGGTTTCCATGGTCATATTGTCGGTTGGTGAAATTTTCAACATGCCCTTTACCAATACCTATGCGATGAGCCGGGCAACGGAGGACAATAGGGGGGCGTACATGGGGTTGTTTTCGATGACATATTCTGTTGCACACATTTTTGGGCCACCGATCGGTACTCAAACCGTACATCATTTTGGGTTTGGCGCCCTTTGGAACTTGATGGGCGTATTGAGTTTTGCCACAATCCTTGGTTACATTTATCTTAAAAGGAAGGGAGAGAAACGTGCAGAGATGTTGAAAAATAAATTGAGGGTGAATGCTAAGGCTGACATCTTGGTGTCCTAATACGTCAATGATATTGGGTGAATAGCTTTACTGGAAAAAATGTACTTTTACCCGCCTTCTTTTAGGCGGAAATGGAAGTGTGTTTTGAACAGTAAAGCTAACATGCCAAAATCAAAAAACAGGTCTAAAGTAGGCGTCGTTGGAGCCGGCAGTTTTGGGACTGCTATTGCCAATTTACTGTCCCACAATACCGATGTCCTTTTGTACGGAAGGCAAGATGGGTTAGTAAAATCCATTAATGCTGATCGGTTTCATCCTGTCCTCAATGTCAAAATGGCCGACAATATATTGGCTACAAGTGACTTGCAAGAAGTGGCCGAGCGGTGTGACTTGATATTCCCAATAGTTTCATCCAGTGGCTTCCGCACTATGATGCAGCAGTTCTCACCTTTCCTGCATCCATACCATGTACTTATCCACGGCACAAAAGGTTTTGACTTAAACAAATTAAGCGAAGATGACCTAAAACAAGGAAAAATCACGCGAGAGAATGTCAGTACAATGAGCGAGGTCATCCACCAGGAGAGTGTGGTTGTGAGGATTGGCTGTCTTTCTGGGCCTAACCTGGCGAATGAAATCAATGAAGGCCAACCAACAGCCACTGTTATTGGGAGTAAATTTGATGAGGTTGTGAAGTTGGGAAAAAAAGTATTGAGCAGCCGTCATTTTCAAGTGTTCGGTACTTATGAAATCCTTGGGGCGGAACTTGCTGGGGCATTGAAGAACATTATTGCAATCGGCAGTGGGATACTCGGTGGATTGGGATTGGGAAAAAATATCCAAGCCCTGTTGATTACTCGCGGCTTGATGGAAATGATCTACTTTGGTAAGGCATTCGGTGCCTCTCCCAAACCTTTTGTCGGGACAGCGGGAATCGGAGACCTCATTTGTACCGCAACCAGCAAGGACAGTCGGAATTATTCATTAGGGTTTCAGATGGGGCAAGGGAAAGCGGTAAAAGAAATTTTGGCAAATATGCCAGAAGTTGCCGAAGGAGTTCGAACCATCAAAATCGCCAAACATTTGGCCGACCACCTCAAGCTGCATGTGCCGATCACTCAAATGCTATACCGTGGGGTTTATGAAAACTACGATATGAGCCAAGCGATTGACTACTTGATGCGGTATCCTTATTACGTTGATGTTGATTTTATGTAAAAAGATGAAAGAAAGGAAACATGGCGAGGTCGAGGTCGTACATTCATCTTCCCATTGGGCAAAAAAAAAAGTCGTGCTATTAGCACGACTTTTAAATAATCCCATGAACATATCCAAAAACGAAATCTTTTCGGAAAATTTAGCTGTCTGATTTGTTGTTGACAACTTTCCCGTGTATTTTTGCATCAGCCTATTTCTTTTTGCGAAAGATAATTTTTTAATCCCATGAAATATTGTTAGCGAAATTCTACAGTAGTTAAGTATCCCATGAACTAATTTTTAAAGTCGGTCTCTTTTGATCGGCTTTTTTTGTTAGGCTGATGCGTATCTTTATTCAGAAGGGATTCTAAAAGTGAGTAAGAGCCCTCCTCAAAAAGAAGGAGGGAGCTTACTACCAACAAATTATAATCCCATGAACATAATCAAGTCAATAGCGGTTTGAAATTAGGATTAAAAGCAGCTCGTCCCGACGCAGTCGGGACGACTGGTTATTTACAAATTATAATCCCATGAACATTTTCAAACCTGGTAGCTGATCCTTTTAACCAGCTTTTTCTCGCCCTGCTATTCTTTCCTCCACTTTGTTTTTCAATCATCGTCTTGTCTTACTCACTAATCACGATACAAATGTGCAACGATATTACGCTAAGACCAAGGACAAAAATAGACCTTTGTGAAAAATGTAATATTGCTTATTCGTTAATGATTATTTCGGTAAATAATTGATAATAAGTAAATTAAGTTCATTTATGTTTGATGAATTTGTGAAAATTTGTGAAAATATTCTTTTTGAAAAAACAAGATTGTGAAATTTTTTTTTGAAAAAAACTCCTCTGAGCTTGACAAAGAATTTTCGATTTGGGTAGAAATAAGGAGGGTTTTGCCAATTTTAGGGTCGTAGCGCAAATAAAAGTCCTAAGATAGCGGGTACTTTTTACCTTTGGGCTTTCATAACAGCTTCTAAGGTGATGGGCACCAATCAGCAAAAACATGCTTTTGGGCAAGACCTTAACTGTTGTTCACCAATTTACTAGAATTACCCGTGCTGAAAATCTTCCGGACCAATCAAATTTTTACAAGTATATTTTTGGTGTTCTACATCCTTCTGCTGCGGTTTTCAGTTTTCGTGGCTGATTTCACGTGGAGCCCCTCAGGCGAAGGGTTGTTGAGCAATCGTTTGTATGAATGGATTGGATCACAGGGGTTTTTGGCTCAGGCCGTGGCAATCGTACTTTTGGTGGTACAGGGGTTTTTGATCAATTCTATCGTGATCCGCAACAGGCTGGCAAATGAAACCAATCTTTTCCCTGGGGTATTTTATGTTTTGGTCTCATGCATGATACCAGATTTTTTGTACTTGTCTCCCGTTCTCATAGGTAATACGTTTGTACTCATAGCAATTATTGAACTTTTTTCGACTTATAAGAAGCCGTCCTGTGCAGATAGGATATTCAATGTTGGTTTTTGGATTGGAGTGGCAGGGCTGTTTTATTTTCCTTTTCTATTTTATATCATATTCATAATTGCGGGGCTGAATATTCTTAGGGCATTCAAAATACGAGAAAGATTGATGTCGGTTATTGGGTTGCTGTCGCCTTTCTTTTTAGTTGGATTATACTTCTTTGCAATTGACCAATTCGATTTTTTTTGGGAAACCCAGTTCACTAATAATCTTTCCTTTTTCAGTTTTGGGGGCGGGGGCGTTAATATGTACGTAAAAGGCATGCTTTTTTTGGTGCTCATCATTTATGTGATTATAGGGAACAGGACTTATTTCGCGAAAAGGAACTTCCAGTCCCAAAAGAAAATCAGTATTCTGTATTGGATCTTGGTTTCAGTATTGGCTGGTGCAGCTTTCCAAAAGAACATCGCTTTTGAACACCTTCTTATGCTGGCGCCTCCACTTGGCGTTTTCCTTGCTTTTTCTTTCTCAGAAATGAAAAGTCAATGGTCGGAATCTATCCATTTCCTCATGGTGATTGGCGCATTGGCATTGCAGTTTGTTCCTTGGCTGTTATAGAATAAGCAATGAGGAAGGGGAAAATTATATAGCAAAACGGTTATGTTGATGGTCAGCAGTTATTCTATTTCAAAGTCATAAAATGCTGGTAATCAACCTTTTTTAATTTTTAATTTATCATTTTTAATTTTAGATTCTCTGAGTACCTTTGAGGGTTAAAAGCCGTGAGGCTATAAATCTAAAAGTCCCTACAAATTAGTGAGAAACTTAATTCCACATTTTATCCAGGAGCAGTTACAGGCAGGTGTTGATACAGGCACGCTCAATGGCTTCGCTTTGTTTGTTGACCTGTCAGGTTTTACCAAACTGACCCAAACCCTACTTAAAGAAGGCAAGGGTGGTGCCGAGCGACTTTCCGATATCTTGAACGCCATATTCGAACCGATGGTGGGGTTGGTGTACAGTCAGGGAGGGTTTATTCCACACTTTGCAGGGGATGCTTATTTCGGGATATTTCCTACAAGTATTACCAGCCAAGAGGCGGAACGAGTACTCGCTATAGCATTCCAACATTTCCAATTTCTAAAAGGGGCTTCTGCAAAATTTCCTGAATTTGACATTAAGATCAAGATAGGGATTTCCTGTGGGGAAGTAGATTGGGGCATTGTTGGGGAAGAGAATAAATCATTCTATTTCAGAGGGCAGGCAATTGAAGGGTGCGCAGAGAGTCAGTCCAAAGCGGCTTCCCAAGAAGTGATAGTTGATGAGCATTTCAAAAATTGCCTTGACCAGCCTAAGGGGTTGATACCGATGGATCAATATCCATGTTATAAGGTTGACCGGGTTTATAGCCCAGCATCTTTGAATGACTTGCTGGGAGAGGGAAACGAAAAAGCACTTCCCCCACTCTTGAAGGCAGTAGTTAACAGGTTCCTTCCTGAATCAATCATACAATTCAATCAAAAAGGGGAGTTTAGGACGGTTGTTTCTGTTTTCCTTTCATTTGAAGGGTTGAAGGGGTATAGTGACCTGAACGAATTTTCAAGCATAATACTGAGGCAGGTGACAAATTTTTCAGGTTATTTCAAAGAGATGGAATTTGCAGATAAGGGTGGGGTGATGGTCGTTATTTTTGGTGCACCGATTTCTTTTGAAAACAACATTGAAAGAGCATTGGAATTCTTGAATGCAGTTGACGAAGAATTGCTGCCCTTGCAGCACAGGTCCGATCTAAAACACAGGGCAGGCGTTGCTACGGGTACGGCCTACACAGGCATTGTTGGGGGCGTGCAGCGGTGTCAATACGCAGCTGTCGGTAACCGGGTAAACATTGCATCCAGAATAATGATGAAAGCTGGTTGGGGTGAAATAATGGTAGACGAAGAAGTCCAAAAGAATCCGCAGTTTAGTTTCCTCCACAAGGGAGACATTGAATACAAAGGCATCGCTGAACCGATCCCTACCTACTTGCTCTTGGGAAGAAATGTAGAATATCGACAGGCTTTTACCGGGGAGATGGTGGGGCGTGCGACTGAGATGAAAAAACTTTTGAATAGAGTTGCTAAGGCTTTCGAAACGTCAGTACCTTTTATTACTTATATACATGGTGAAGCGGGAATCGGTAAAACCCGACTGGCATATGAACTTCAGAACCAGTTAAAAAAGAAAACCCGTTTGCGGTGGGTCATTTGCCAGAGCGATCAGATACTTCAAAAACCGTTTAATCCATTTATTTATTACTTGAAGAATTACTTTGGTCAATCCTCTGGCAATTCGCACGCTACTAATTTAGACAATTTTGAAAGACGGTTTACTACGCTGATTAATGAAATAATGTATGCTCGGCACGATGAAGCCGAACGTATTAAAAGAGAGGTGATCCGGACCAAACCGGTCTTGGCCGCCCTGACGTCACTCCGCACTTCCAACTCGCTTTGGGAAAACCTTGATGCCAAGGGCCGGTATCAAAATACCATGGCGGCTCTTTCCAGCCTCCTGAAAGCTGAGGCATTGATACGACCTCTGGTCATTGAACTCGAAGACGGGCATTGGTTCGATGTTAGTTCTAAAGCATTCCTGAATGAATTTATTGGACAAGTTGCCAAATTTCCAATCTTTTTTCTTGTTACTTCCCGATACGACGATGAAGGGAACAAGCCAGTTGTTTTTGAGAAAAAAATTTTGAAGAAAAGTAATGTAAAAACATCGGAAATTGACCTGAATATCCTGGATGGGGATGCACTTCGGGAATTCGCAAGAAAACGCTTGAGTGGCGATGTCAATGAAGATTTGCAAGAACTCCTGTCAAAAGCTTCTAACGGCAACCCTTTCTATATCGAACAAATATTAGAGTATTTCATTGAAAGCAACCAGCTGGTAAATGTCAATAAAAAATGGTCAGTAAAAGACCAGAGTGTGCGCATTTCCGATAGCATCCAGGCTATTTTGACTGCCAGGATCGATCGTTTGTCATCGCTGGTGAAAGAAACAGTAAAAGCTGCTGCCGTGATCGGACGGGAATTTGAGCTACCGGTTTTGTCAGAAGTGATGAAAACAAGTGATGCATTTTCACCACATAACGGTAACGCCACTGTGGTGCTGAAAGAGCAAGTAAAGACAGCCGAAAAAGCACAGATTTGGCAAGCAATGAATGAGTTGAGGTATATTTTCCGGCATGCTCTTTTGCGCGAAGCTGTTTATGACATGCAGCTCAAAACGCGATTGAGAGAGTTGCACATGTTGATTGCGGAAGCCATAGAAGGCTTGTATGTCCATAGCCTTGAGAACAGGTACGTTGATCTGGTTTTCCATTATGAACAGGCAGGAGTTACCCCAAAACTGAAACTCTATCTTTTAAAAGCAGCGGATTATTATAGGGAATATTATCAAAATGACCAGGCCATTGAGTATTACGACAGATTGCTGGGTTTGTTGAATGATGAAAAAACCAAAGGACAAGGAAGGAACGCAGAAGAAGCGGATATTTTACTCAAAAAGGGAAGGATTCTGGAAATGACTGGCAATTGGGATCAAGCAGAAGAGCTTTATCGGAGGGCGCTCAAATTGGCCAGAAAGATAGAAGACAGCAACTTGTTGGGAGAAACCAACAATCAGTTGGGTAATTTATTGATGCTGAAAGGAGGGTACGATGAGGCGGATTCCTTTCTTGAAACTGCAGCTGCATTTTTTGGCTCCATCCACGATAATCGCGGTACTTCCAATGTGTACGGCAACCTCGGTACACTTTATTTCCGGCAAGGAAAATATGAAGATGCCAAACTATATTTCATTCGCAGCATCCAACTGGCACAACTCTACAAGCACACTGCGTCCAATGCCCAAATAGTGGCCACCCTTGGGCTTACCTACATGAACCTCGGTAAATACGATGATGGCATTCGCTGGCAACAAAGTCAACTGGATCTTTGTAAAAAGGTGAACGACCGCCAAGGTATGGCGACGTTGAACGTGAATATGGGGATCGTCTATTTCGAGAAAGGTGATTACGATGCGGCATTGGATTGTTATGAAAAAGGGCTTGCCCTGAGTGAGGAATTGGGCAATAAGCAACTGACTGCGATCGCCATCGGCTCTATCGGCAATGTCTGGCAGCGGAAAGGGAATTTTGTAATGGCTATGGAAAATTTCCAGCGGGATCTTGTCCTCGTTGAGGAACTTGGTGATAAGCAGGGCATTTCAATTGCACTGGGATTGATTGGTGAACTTTACAGTATCATGGGGGAATTTGACAAAGCTGTGGAATATACAGAGCGGAATTTGGCCATTGGCATTGAACTGGGGTACAGAAAAGGCATTGCAAAAGCATTGAACAGTTTAGGGGATATTTACTTTTATAAAAGCGATTTTCATGCCTCCCTTGATTATTATGATCGCTGCATTACCGTGACCCGCAGCATTGGAAACAAACTTGTGCTGGGTTACAGCCTATCTGAAAAAGGTGGGGTGCTGATCGAATTGGGCAAGCTCGAAAAAGCTAAAGAGAACATGAGGGAAGCAATGGAAATAGGAGAAGAATTAAAACATCCTGATCTTCTTTTCGATGCAAAATTACTTTCTGCTAAAATTGATATTGCTACTGGAGATGCGCAAAAAGCCCGCACTACGTTGGAAGGGTTGTTGGCCGAAACCCCATCTGAAAAAGACAAGGGAGCACTCTATTTTGAATTTGGGAAAATAGATCCTTCTTTTACCCAAAGCGCACTTGAGATTTATGAAGAACTGAATAAGCGCACACCAATGCACATATTCAAAATAAGTATAGAAGAGTTGAAAAAAAGGTGATTGAAAAGGTTAGTACGATGCGGCGATTTGGTTCAACTCATGCATCACTACCGGCAACAAATTTCCAAACTGAGCCATCATATTTGATACATTTTGCAGATCTTCCTTATTTTTTGAGAGGATTTCGATGCGGGCATTGGCGTTTGTCAATTCTTCGTTGCCAATGAAAGCGAGGGTTGACTTCATTTTATGGCTCACTTTGCCCAGTTCGTCCCAGTTTTTTTCTTCGTGCAGGATTTTCATTTTTTCAAATTCCCCGGGCAGCTCCACCAATAGCATTTCGAGCATAGTCTGTTCCATTTCCTTGTCCCCGTCCGCCATTAATCTTAGGTAGTCCAGGTTGGTGTAGTTTATTGTTGTTGTACTCATGGGTTTAACGCTTGATGTATTTGGCAATTTTATAAAACAGTTCTTCTGGTTCAAACGGTTTTAGCACGTAGTCATCCATGCCGTATTCCTTGTATTTTTCATCCTTGGAAATATGTGCATGTGCAGTCATAGCGATAATGTGCATGTTTGCCTTTTCTGGAGGAAACTCTTTTCTGATAATATCTGTGGCTTTATATCCATCCATAATAGGCATTTGGATATCCATCAGTACCAAGTCAAAGTCTCTTTCCCGAAGTAAATCAATGGCCACTTGTCCATTATCTGCAATAACGAGTTGGATATTCTTCCATTTTCGTTCCAAAGTTTTTTTGGCCACGAGTTGGTTCATCTTATGATCTTCCACAAGTAAAAGGCTAAACTCTGCTTCGTCTGGCAATGGGGGAATATTATCCTCTTCTTTTTTTACTGGTTTATCCTCTTTAAGATGGTTAGCTGTTTCAAAAATGAGATCAAAAAAGAATACGGCCCCTTTCCCAAGGCTACTTCTCGCCCCGATTTTCCCACCCTGCGATTCGACAAGGTTTTTACATATTGAAAGGCCAAGCCCAGTGCCTTCAAACAATCGGTCTTTATGCCTAATGCGGGTAAAAGTCTCAAAGACCGCATCTAATTTGTCATTAGGTATGCCGATACCCGTATCTTCCACAATAAACTTAAGTTGTACGCTATCCGCAATGTCAAATAATTTTTTGACAGATATTTTCACATACCCAGAATCTGTGAATTTGATGGCATTGCCAACCAAATTGTACAATACCTGATTGAGCCGTAATTTGTCTCCAACGATAAATTGTGGAATGCTGTCGTCGATGATAACCTCCAAGTAGAGGTCTTTTTCTTGTGCCTTGTACTGCATTACATTTATAAGTTGGTTCAGTACTTCATGCAGGTCGAAGGGTACATTTTTAAACACAACTTTACCATTCTGGATTTCACTCACTTCCAGGATGTCGTTCACCACGCCGAGCAATATTTCAGAAGATTGCTTGATGGATTTGACAAGTTCAAAGTGTTCTCCTTCCATATCCATTTGTAAAAGGAGATTGCTCATGCCCAAAATGGCATTCATCGGTGTGCGCATTTCGTGGCTAACACTCGCCACGAACTGTTCCTTCATTTGTGCGCTCTGTCGGGCAAAGTCCCTGGCCTTTCTCAGGTTTTCAGCTTGGCGCGAGTCGGTGACATCTCTTAATAAGCAGTTGTACCCAATAAAATCGTCAGTCTCTATAATGTTGGCAGTAATCAGGCATTCCCGCTCTGCCCCTTTTTTGTTGATTATATTAATGTCAAAATCCTTGACCAGTTTTTGGTTTTTTAATTTTAACAAAAATTCATTTTTCGATTCGACCGGATGGTACAATGAATGGATGTTGGCGAGTGCTTTCAACTCTTCCATTTCGAATCCAAATAGGTTGATGGTGGCTTGGTTGAAATCAATAAGGTGGCCATCCAATGAGCAAATGAACAATGAGTCGCTTGATTGGGTGAATATTTCCCGGTATCGCTCTTGGCTGGTATTCATTTTTTGCTCAGCCAGTTTGCGTTCCGTGATGTCCTGAATGGTGCCGTGGAAGACAATTTCTTTTTCTTCCGATTGTTGTTTGATGCATTGAACGAATACAAAGCGGTACGAACCATCTTGCCGCTTCAGTTTCATGTCTTTTTTTAGTTCGCCAGCAGAGGCCGTTGCTTCGTGTATTTCTTGTAAACCTGCCAATGGAATGTAACTGTTCCCTTTTCCTGCCTTGTACCCCAAAATCCGGTAAACTTCACCTGATGCTTCAAAATATCCTGTTTCAGGGTAATATTCCCAATTCCCAATATTGGCTATGCGCTGCGTTTCTTCCAGTCTTTTCAGGAATTTGTTCCGTTCTATTGAGAATCGAAGCGTTTTGGCCAATTCCGCTGCATCAAATTCTCCTTTGACGAGAAAATCCTGCGCCCCGGCTTTCACTGCTTTCAGGCCAAGGGTTTTGTCAGAGAGGCCGGTCAGGACAATAATGTTGTTATGGGGAAACTGTGAGACAAGTCTTTCCAGGGTTTCAAACCCACTGCTGTCAGGTAAGGTCAAGTCAAGAAAGATGGCTGCAAAATTTTCCTCTGTTTGAAGTGCGTCCAATCCATCTTGTAGGGTCACTTTATTGATCACTTCACAATGCTGGAGGTCTGATTCCCGCAGGAAAATCTCGACCAATTTGGCATCGCCTGGGTTGTCTTCAATAAGCAGGACTTTATTGACAGCAGCATTGGCGGAAGGGGCCGCAGGCATTGCGGTTGATTGCTCAGGATGTAATTCTATCATATTCGGACTCGACTACATAACAGCTGTTTTTAAAACCCTGACTATTGTAAACACTCATCTTTTTGGTGTATGCTTCGTCTATTTTTTCGACAATAAGTAGTCGGACAATAATAAGTTGACAACTAATTGGGCTCTATTTTTTCCTGAATCAAGGCGTGAAAAACGGAATCATACCTTTGTATAATGAGTATTTTCACAACAAAGAGTCAGGGAAAAAGAGGATTCAAGGAGTTGTTAAGTTATTATTGTCCGACTACTTAGCTTGTGGGCTATTCTCTCAACCTGCCGGCAGGCAGGAAATGAGCCTGGCCTACACCAAAAATCTAAGCCTTTTCATTTTGCCAAGGGTTTTAAAACAGCTTCTTATGAGTATTCGGCATAGTGGTGGGGAGATGCGTGAAAAGGGGGAAGTGGGCTTCGTATTATTAGACATCTTTCCTAAATAAATTTAAGGCATGGAAACAAGGATTTTTTTGTCAGACGAGGCATTTTTTGAAGGAATAGCCGAAGCTATTGCTGAAAAAAATAACGAAGTATGACGGAAAAAGACTGTTTAGCTGACTTA
>JAJCYI010000179.1 GCA_029263015.1 Saprospiraceae bacterium
GTGACTGCACCAGCAACTTATACTGTAACTGTGACAGGAGCCAACGGCTGTACGGCGACCTCGCAGGTAACGATCACGGAGGACATCACGCCACCTACGGCAGGCATTTCCAACAACGACGGCACGACCGAACTGACCTGTTCACAGACATCCATTTCGCTGACAGCGACTGGCGGCGGCACGTACCTCTGGTCTGACGGCGGCGGCACGACGACTGCGAACCTTTCGGTGACTGCACCAGCAACTTATACTGTAACGGTGACAGCAGCCAATGGCTGTACGGCGACCTCACAGGTAACAATCACGGAGGATGTCACGCCACCGACTGCCGGCATCACCAACAACGACAGCACAACAGAAATTACTTGTCTCCAGACTTCCATTTCACTCACAGCGACAGGTGGTGGCACGTACCTCTGGTCTGACGGGGGCGGCACGACGACGGCCAACCTGTCGGTTACCACAGCAGGTACTTATACCGTGACGGTGACAGCGGCCAACGGCTGTACAGCAACCTCGCAAATGATAATAACTGGTTCATGTACAGTTGATTATGCGGATTTACCGGATGGTACAGCAGGCAATGGTCCTGGTGATTACAATACCACATCAGCCAACAATGGCCCAAGCCACGGTATCATAGCAGGGCTTGTCCTTGGTACCAATATCGATGCTGAAGGCGATGGTCAACCAAGTGCAGGAGCTGATGGAGATGATACGGATGGTACAGATGATGATGATGGCATGACCATTGGATCTACCTTCGACATCGTTCCTGGTGGTACGATCAGAATTCCATACGATGGAACTAATAGTACTGGAAACAATGCGAACCTGGTTGCCTGGGTAGATTGGAACAACGATGGTGTGTTTGCCGTGGGCGAACAAGTCACCCCGATTGTCATTCCTGGTTCAGGTGCATTTAGTGGCAACTTAACTGTAGCAGTACCAGAAGGAGCAACCACCGCCACCAATATTGGTGTACTGGTGCGCTTATCTAACGCTGCAATTACATCACCTGACAGTTATTTGTCGAGTGGTGAAGTTGAGTCCTATTTGTTGAGCGTAAACTGCCCAGCGCAGATTTGTTTACCAGCAACCTCTACTAAAAACTAATTCTAATTAGTTGATTCATAAAGACTTAGAAGGCGTCCAATTGGGCGCCTTCTTTTTTATGTAAAACCTTTATTGAAGTAAAAAGTAAAAAGTAAAAAGTAAAAAGCTGAATGTGAACCTCCATGTTGATAATTTAATATTACAAATATAGGGCAAGTCCTTTATCTTCGATCGGACGGCATAGCCATCCGATCGGGTTTTAGGCTGCCTGATTAGATGGCTATGCCGTCCGATCAATAATCTTATGGCGCCTCAAATGCTCAAGTCATAATTTATGTGCTGCATTCTCCTTTTTACTTTCTCCTTTCTCCTTTTTACTTCTCAAATAGGTGTCATCCCTGCCAAACCCACCAAACATTTTGGCCTGTTAATTGCAAGTTGTGTGACAGTGAAAATGCAATGCCCCTCAAATTGTTAGGGCATTGCATTTTTTAATTCCCTCCTCGAACTTCTCATTTTCCCGACTCATTCAAACTTTTTTTGACGACTATGCACAAACCATGTCCAGTCTTTTGGTGGACTAAATACATTTAGCGAAGCATAGAAACAAAAACTTGAACAAATGAACTCCTTCTCTGGTACACTTGCCGGAATACATAAGTGCCTGAGCACATATAACCGACGCTTTGAGCGGGTTCTTTTTCCGATACTCTTCGTTAAAAAATATTTCAATAACTCGGCTATTCAAATATTTTTTGTCTCGATTATCGAAAAAACAACCTCGCCCAAAGTGCCGCTTATATATACTCAGGCACTTAAAAACAGGCAGATACTCACTTTTTTGCTCATATTCTGGGCATCAATGGGTTTTGGGCAGCAGTACAACGATGTTTCCCTGCAACAGTCCGCCTCGCCTTCCATTGCTTCGGTAAATGATACCATTGTTTTTTCCATCCAACTATTTAATGAAGGGAAAACTGACCTAACGGGTCTTTCTGTTCAAAGCCAACTACCCAATTCCGTTTCCTATCTTAGTCATACCACCAACCCAAATACAACCTACGATCCAAACACGGGCCTGTGGCAAATAGGTAGCGAATTGACCCAATACGTAATATCTATATCATTGAAAATCAAAGCTTTGGCCATTGAAGAAGGCGTTGTTTACAATGCGGCGCAAGTACACACTTTGAATGAAATAGACGTAGATTCTGAACCTGCCAACGACTTCCTTTTGGAAGATGACATGGCGGCGGCCTGTGTCACCATACCACATCAGATTTGTACATTGATGGGTGAATCAGTGACCTTGGAGGCGCCAAGTGGCTATGCAGGTTACGAATGGTATTTCGACGACGGAAATGGGGCGGTGTTGGTCTCAAATGAGGCTTCTTACATTGCAACCCAGCCGGGCAAATATACTTTTTCGGTGCTGGGCAGTTCATGTCCAGAGGTGTCTTGCTGCCCTGTTATTTTAGAAGAAAACTGTTCAGTAAATCAACCTCCCGTTGCCTCGTGGGATGGTGCGGCCACTTCTCTGGACACGCCCGTTGATATTGATGTTTTAGGAAATGACAGCGACCCCGACGACGGGATTGACCTGTCGAGCATCACCGTGACTGATCCACCGATAAATGGTACTGCCATTGTCAACCCTGATGGAACGATCACTTATGTTCCGGATCCGGGATTTTCCGGTCAGGACACTTTGATCTATGAAATTTGTGACAACGGCCAACCACCCCCTGTACTCTGCGACACGGCCCTCGTTGTCATTATGGTGGATGATGCTTATTTTGACCTGGCTCTGGAAAAAACATTGTCTCCAAATCAGCCGGAAATAGTTGACATCGGGGATGATGTGTCCTACCTGCTGACCGTGACCAATGAGGGCGATTTGGCCGCATCGGATATTGAACTGGCTGACCACATTCCCGCAGGCCTTGCCCTTAGCCCGAATAATACAGGCTGGACGTTGAATGCAGAGGGCAATGCTATTTATATCATCTCGGATCTTCTTCAACCAGGCCAATCTTTGACCGTCGAAATCATCTTGACTGTCGTTTATGGAGGTTCTGGTGAAGCTATTGTAAATATTGGTGAAATAACAGGCGCTATTGGTGAACATGGAAACGTCAGCCATGACGTTGATTCGACCCCAGACAATGGAAACGACGATGAAGACGATCAAGACGGCCAAACCATTGAACTATCGCCACATGATCCAACAGGGTATATTTATTGCGACAAAACAGGCCTGATCATTACTGGTGGAACCATTTCGGTGGATGGCCCTGGGGATGTGTTTATCACTCAGGATGGCTCGGCGGGCTATTATGAATTTTTCACGGATGGCACACCGGGCGTTTATGATTTGACCTACAACCATCCCGATGGCCTAATATTAAGTGAACAATGCCTTCCTCAACAAGGTGCTTTCGATCCGACAGGGCTTGGGAGCGAAGTCATTTTGGGTGTAAGTTCCGACCAAACAAATACCTATTTGAGCGATACAACCTGTGCCGCCAATCCGTATTATTTGTCTTTTGAACTGGAGGCGGGCGATCCTCCAATTTTTAAAAACAACTTACCTTTCCAATGCAACTACATCGGTTCTTTTGTCTGCCAGGATGAAGGAAATGGACAGTTGGATGGAAACGAACCTGCCCTGGAAGGCATCGTCGTTAACCTGTTCAATTGCACGGACACCCTAAACCCGCTGATGGTTACAGTTACCAATATCAATGGGAATTACGCTTTCGATGGACTACCATCAGGTGATTATTTGGTTCAATTTGAATTGCCACCTGATAGCCGTTTTACCGAAGGAATTCCAATTGATGAAAATGGCTTCTCCGACTGTATTACATTGGAATTTGGCGAATGCGATACCACGACTTTTGCTTGTGTGCTCACATGTCCGACCGTAGATGCTGGGCCGGATTTGGAAATCTGTGTCGGGGAACAAATCCAAATACAGGCGTTTATGCCTTATGGAAATGGAGACATCACGTGGTCGCCAGCTGTTGGGCTGAGCGATCCGAATGTGCTTGATCCTCTTGCAAATCCTTTTGTTTCAACAACTTATACAGTAATCTATGATGATGGATTGGGATGTTCAGCAACGGATTCGGTCCACATAAATGTAACGACCAACTGCCTTGTTGACTTGATCGAAGAGGACAGTGTAACCGTTCAGGCCAACTGTGAACATGGCGATCCATTGTATTGCTTCGACGTGCCGTATGAGGAACTTTCGAACTTTAGTTTTGAACTGAATGGGCAGCCTTACGATGCTGAGTTTGGACCTTGCGACTTCCTCCGCGAAAGATTTTATGCGCTGGGAGCATTGGCAGCGTTGGGGGATCGGGAATTTAAGCTCGATCATTGGATTGTGGACGGCCAGGTGCATACTGCTTCATTCCAAAATGTTGGTGAACTGGTCGGCTTGTTGAACGGCTGGGATCCGATGGGCAATTGGGTGCTCGACCCCATTACCTTCAGCTTGGAAGGCGGCCTGCACCAGTCTTATTACACGAGCTTGATGATTGCGGATTTGCAGGACGGGACGATTTATGATTTCACGCTTTACCAGTTTTTTGCACCAAATAGCTCTTATGTCATTTTGCCGAAAGGCGAACATGAATTGATCATTACCAGGCTGGACGATGGCATAACAGATACTGTTTACATAAAAGCAGCCTGTGTGACCCCCGAATATATTGAACTGACCATGCCTGTTGGTTCGATCGACACCATTTGTTTTGACTTGAGTGAATTGGATGGTGAAATAGCG
Organism: Saprospiraceae bacterium; assembly: GCA_029263015.1. Lineage (GTDB taxonomy): Bacteria > Bacteroidota > Bacteroidia > Chitinophagales > Saprospiraceae > UBA6168. The sequence goes on from JAJCYI010000179.1 coordinate 4,853, forward strand.
GCCATTTTCAATCCATGTCTCGACGGCAGTGGCAACCCAACGGAATTTGAATTGATGACTGATATAGCTTGTGTGGAAGTATTCAGCATGTTCCCAGGAGAAACGGAAACTTGCTATGTCGTTTGTGATGAAACTGGCGTCTGTGACACTACTTATATTTTTGTGACTGTTTACGATGAGGATTTCCATCTTCTGCCAGATTCACTTTGTACGCCAAAAGATATTCCGATAGTCGGTGAAATACTGCTGAACGACCAGATCAACAGTGAGGTCGTTTCCTTGCAAATAACCATTCCACCAAATCACGGAACGGTACAAGTGAATCTTGACAATACGATCACCTATACACCTGACGAAGGATATTGTAATGATGACCAGGACGAGCCTTTGGATCAGTTTACTTATGAAATTTGCACGCCATTCGATTGTGAATCCACAACAGTAACGGTGCAAGTGAAATGTGATGGCTTGATTGTTTACAATGGCTTTTCACCAAATGGGGATGGCATCAACGATTATTTTAAAATAGAAGGGCTTGAAGCCTACGACGACCACAAGCTGATGGTTTTCAACCGCTGGGGCAACAAGGTTTTCCAATCGGAAGATTACCGTAATGACTGGAGTGGTTTCTGGGACACCAAGCGCCTGCCGAACGGCACTTATTTCTATGTGATCGAATTGAATGGTGGGGAAACTTGGCTGTCTGGGTATTTGCAGATTTGGTGGTAAGGGTTCATTGTTTCATTGAATTCTAAAGCCCAAAGGTGACACCTTTCCAAAAGGTGTCACCTTTTTAGTTTGGCTGTGATTTTGGAATAATTTTCGCCTTACCAAAGGATTGACCTTCCCCTCAGTGTTCGTACTGGTTTCACTCATACACTTTGTTTTTTTCAAAATTGGATGGAGACTATCCATGTCGCTCCCCCCTCTGGTCCAATGCCCTATTGGGTGAATGCTGCATTCATGAAAACACTTCGATTAAGAATACTCTGTGTAGTATTCTCCTTTTTATTTTCCCTGAACATTACTTCCGGAAGTAGTTTTGGTGAAAACCTTTTAAAGAATTGGAGAATATCAACTACTTTGCTTTTGGAGGAAACCCTTCCAGGGGCCTCTCTATTATTATACTCATCCATTCCTTTTTCAGTAACAACTTCGATCTCATTGTTGGCCGAAATATGTGACAATGGCATCGACGACGATGGGGATGGCGATATCGATTGTGCCGATGCCGATTGTACGACTTCCGGCAATGCAGATGTGGTGATTTCCCAAACGGGTGTTACTAATCCAAATAATGCACTCGGCGCACCTGATGCTGTCCAAGCTCAATTATGGGACACAGGCGACCAAATGGTTTTGGATTTGACAGATGAAATTCCTTCCGGAAATGATTACACGATTCGTTGGAGAAGAGACCCAGGTACAAGTGCTGACCCAAATATAAGTGTGGAAGAATCAGCAAATGGTTCAACTTGGAGTGCGGCAACTGGCAGTCCATTTACATTTACAACCACTACCTATTTTGACCAAACGATAACAGCGAGTACAAATACACGTTATTTGAGATTTACGTCCAACAATGTTTATAATGTTGATCTGGATGCCGTTTCATATTCCTTTAGCTGCAGTCCTTCTGAAATCTGCAACAACGGCATTGATGATGATGGGGATGGATTTATTGATGAAGACTGTCCAGAAATCTGTGACAACGGTATTGACGACGACGGCGACGGCCTGACAGATTGCAACGACCCTGATTGTAGTTCCTTCACAGAATATAGCACGGATATACCAAAAACCATTTCAGCCACCGTATCCAGTAATGTTACATCTACCATTAATATTATAACAACAGGAATTATCAATGATATCAATATTGACAACCTCAATATTTCACACACTTATATTCAAGATATTATCGTCACCTTGACCAGTCCGAGCGGCACGGCGGTTGCTTTGCTCAACCAGCCATGTGCAGGAGAGAATAATATATTGATGGATTTCGACGATGAAGCGTCTACTGGTGTTTTCCCATGCCCTCCGACCAACGGACAAGCCTACCAACCGTTCAACCTCTTGAGTACTTTTGATGGAGAAGATATTAATGGTATTTGGACACTCCGGGTTTATGATGTATATGGGCCATTGGACGGAGGAAGCCTGGACGGATGGGGGCTTGAGATTTCGTTGGATTGTCCAACTGAAATCTGTAATAACGGCATTGATGATGATAGCGACGGCCTGATAGATTGCGACGACCCTGATTGTAGTTTGAGCATAGGGGTTAATGTACAAAGGACAAGTTGCGCATCAGCAATAGATGGCGCAATTGACCTGGCAGTGGCAGGAGGTGACGGCATCTACTCTTTTGAGTGGGATATTGATGGTGTTGGGGATAACGATGATACGGAAGACCTGTCAGGCTTGGGTACGGGCACTTATAATGTTACCGTAACGGATGCCGGTTCATGTACCGCTACTCTTTCCGTCAATGTTAGCTCAAAGAATGAATTTCCATATTCAGCGATGATTCTGACAGGTGCTGATGTTACCACATTTCCAACCGCGACTATACCTGATGGCTATTATATTGAATTACCAACTGGCTCAGATAGTTTTGATTTCTCATTTGACCATGCTTATATTCCCGGAGGTTATGCACTCGATGCCGATTGGTTAGGAACTGGAACCTTCACTTACACGATGAACGATGTGAACCCAAGCTCAAATGCCTACCAGTTTGTTGGCGAGCGGGTCACGGAAATTTCTGATTTCAACCCAGGCGATATAGCCAATGAATCTGGGAGGGTTTACGATGTTTATGGCAGAGGACATTTTACTTACAACAGTGGTACCGATCCTGCTGGACATAGTTGGACGGTTACTTATGATTTCACAACGATGGTAAACGGCTACCTGCCAACAGGTACCCTCCTCAGTTTTGTAGACATTGATGGCGTGGCAGTGAATGGAGAATCTGTACTCCTTTCGGCAACTGTTCCTTCTGGGATCGGCGGGACTTGGCTGACTAATCCACCTTATGATTTAGGATACAATCCCCCAGAATCGCCTCATAATGAGCCTACTTATAACAGTGGAAACAAAACTTATTTTTTCAATGGGCCTGCGGCCTCCAATACTTCCATCGCTTTTTTGACGACAACCAACCTCACTTCGATCACTATGGAAATGACCCACGGCCGTTCTGGTGGTTCTTATGGGGTGAAGTTTGCTGCACCGATCCACCCTGAGCCTTTCACCGCTAATGCAACCAGTTCAAATTGTACGGATGGTGATGGAACGATCACGGTTGTTGCGGATGGCACTAACTTAGAGTACAGCGTTGATGCAGCTGCTACTTTCCAAAACAACAATGTTTTTACTGGACTTGCCCCTGGGAACTACAATTTAGTGGTCAGGGATATTACTTCAGCTTGTGAGCGGATTTTTGGAGGAAACCCTGTTGTGGTAGGCCTGATTCCATGTGGGGAGGTTTGTGATAATAGACTTGATGATGATGGCGATGGATTAACAGATTGCGACGACACCGATTGTCATTGGATCACCATTTCTAATATTGTAGTGAGTGACTGTATCGATCACCCACTTGCCGACATCGCTACTGTGGAATTGGATATTTCGTGGACCAATGCACCTGTTGGGGACATGATCGAAGTTAGTATTTTTGGAAAAAAAGAATACATACCTGTTGAATTTCTGGCGCCTCCCCAATCGGTTATTTTTAATGTTCCGGCAGATGGAAGTACCGCCAACCTCATAACTGCTTCCTGGTGGATCAATGATTATTATTGCCTTGCTTCAGCAACCTATGATGCCCCGGCTGCATGTTCTAATGATGATCTTTTCTGCAATATTTTATACATTAGTGGAAATTATAGCCCTGCCGATGGCAATGCCTGGGACAATGGCTGGTTGCAATACCTCGACCAGTTAAATGGCGCTGGCAATTTGGAAAATGTGCTTGTCAAACCTGATGTGAGCGGTCTTGGCCTTTATGACCCCAGTAACCCAACGACAACTGTAAATGTCAATTTTAGCGAATATGACCTAATTATTATTTCGGCCACCACACAACAGCAAATAGCAACAGAATTGATAGCTGTCCTTAAGGATTTGCCAGGGGTCATTCTGAATTCCAATTCTTTGATCCTGAATGATCTGGGAATGACCACGGCTGAAGGCCTCTTGAACGCACAGGATCATGCTTTTGTGAACAACAGCACCCAGCGCAGGATTTATAATTTTAACAATATCAACCCAACCAATACAAACTTGGTGGCCAGGGGGGATTTCTTGGCAAATGCAAATGCGGTGCTGTGGAGCGAATCTGGTGGGCAAGTTGCTGCCACGGGTGGTGTTCATTTTGGCTACGACATTACGGATGCCTTGTTTGGGGTCAATCCTGCACATGGTAAAAGGGTGTTTCTGGGGTATCAAATGGACGGTGTTTATGCCAATGGTCAAAACGCGGGAGCGCTGCCAGCCCCTAATGAAAACTGGTTTGACCCTATCAAACACTTGACCCTAGAGGGTAAATATTATTTTGACCTGGCCCTCAAGCAGGCCACTTCCAATTGCAGTGGGGGAGAAAATTGTTACAACGATATTGACGACGATGGTGATGGCCTCACCGATTGTAAAGACCCTGATTGTACACCTATTCCTATTCCTGCTGTTTTGGCAACATATAGAACCACTAAAAGTGGGGGTTGGGCGAACAATAATACATGGTTAGGAGGCATAGTTCCCCCCGTTGGAATCATTGACGCACAGACTATAAGTGTAGAACACGATGTCACTTTAACCAATGGTGATATAATATTGAATAACGGTTCAAAACTGTGGGTGACAAACGCAAGCCTCACCCTCAAAGGCGGACTGCTGGACATCATTGGTTCAACGGCTAAGTTTACCAACGCCTCGTTGATTACCTGGTCCGGCCACGATGTCACGCTTTCAGGTACTAAGTCCCAGCTATATATGACCAACAGCTCCGCTGACATAGGTGGAAACTTTGAAAACGGTAACGGTATCAGGGTATTGGAAAATGTATGCCTGACGGTACAGGAACAATATATCAATGCTGAAAAAGACTCCTTGTTTAATGTTTGTGCCACAATTGGCAACGATCCAAATGGAGGATTTAGGAACACCTTTTATTCCCAAATTTATCTTGAAGACACAGAAATAAATATCGTGAACGGTGATTTGGACAATGACCTGTTGGGTTATATTGACGGATCAAACATGAAGATTTGGGTGCAAAGTGGCAACCTCAACAACAATGGTTTTTGGACTGCCGATGTAAGCCAATATTGTGTTTTTGGCAGCAATTCAGTCCCTTCCTCACAACTTCCTGCAACAGAAGAATGTGGCACTATCTCTTGGTATTTTGACAACTGCGATTGTGGTTGTTTACCGGCTGCGGAAATTTGCACTGGGGGTATTGACGAAGATGGCGATGGCTTGTTCGACTGTGATGATATTGATTGTGGTGGTGCTGTTGATGCAGGCCTCAATGTGCAATCCTGCAGTGGCGAGAATGTGGATCTAACAGCAACCATTACTGCTGGAACCGGAACATATACCTATACTTGGTCACATAGTCTTGGTAGTACACCAACTGTCACTGTAAATCCCACTGTTACAACAGTTTACAGCGTAACTATTTCAAATGTAAGTGGTTGTTCTTCCATGGATTCGGTCACGGTTACGATGGGAATTTGCTCTGAAATATGTACCAATGGCATTGACGATGATGGTGACGGATTGATCGATTGCGATGATCCCGACTGCCGATTGACTGTTATTGGCACACCTCAATCCCCCATTTGTTTTGGAGGGACGGATGGTTTGATCGATGAGCAAACAACGGGCGGGAAACCTCCTTATTCTTATAATTGGTCAACAGGTGCAACGACAGAAGATATTAACGAACTAAGTGCTGGCATTTACCAGGTAACTACGACTGATACTTACGGCTGTTCAGCGACAGCATCCTTTGTTGTGGATGATGGCTATACGTTTGATTTATCAGCAGAGATCACCCATTCCAATTGTTATGGCGATGCGACTGGGTCGATCAACCTTACGGTGACCGGAGGTGCAGAACCTTTCTCATACGCCTGGTCGAATGGCGAAACCACGGAGGATATTGCTGGCTTAACTTCAGGCATTTATGGTGTTACCATTTATGATGCAAATGCTTGTAGCCAAACTGGTTTCTATACCGTTCTACATGCGCTGAATTCGGCTTATCTAACTTACTATATTCCTTTGCCGGAAGAGAATATTCACAGTTCCCTAAAGAAATTTACCGATGCAAAAAGCAAAAGCATCAGTTCAAGTATCCGCTCCATTATTTCCATGGTGTCCACCGAAGACGGTACCTTGCTTTATTACGATCATTGGGAAGATGGGTACGAAACGGATATATTCAATCCGACCCAAAGCACCACTGAAATTTGGGGGGACGAGGTGAATTCCAATGGAAAACCGCCTGGCTTTTCAACAGACCAACTCAATACTGGCGATGTGATCGGCGTGGACAATTCAGTTAACATGCCACGTAATCCCAATCAAATACGCTATGATGGAAAAGACAAAATAGTTTCCAGTCACCAACTGGCCCTTTCACGGGCTGCATGGGCACCAACGCCTGGACCAGTGCTATCGGGCGCAGTGGACATCATGGACATCAATGCTTATGGCAAAGAATTCGAGGTGCCGATCGGGGAAGACATCGTTTCCAACAATATGTTTTCATACACCTCGATCTTGGTCATGGCGCAGTCCAACAATACATTTGTATATATTGATATTGATGGAAATGGATCGGTTGATATCACCCAAGTGCTGGCCGAAGGCGAAACTTACCAGATGGACGGGGGCGTGGAATCAGGATTGAAAATAACGACTTCCATTCCTGTGCAGGTTCATTTGGTTACAGGTGATTTTGATGGTTATTATGAAAACCGCTGGTTTACTTTGTTCCCCTGTGAAAGGTGGGACAATAGTTATTTTGCCCCAGTCGGGACCACCATTAGCAGTGACCCCGCACATGTATTTATTTACAACCCAAGCAATACTTCTATCAGCGTAAATTATGCGACCAAATCGGGAACGGGCGCTTTCAATATTTCTTCAAAAGGTGTGCATCGATTTGAAATGCCGATGCACTCTGGTGCTCATTTTTATACCAATTCGGAAAACGATGTTTTCTTTGCAATGAGCACCATCGACAGTGATAGTGGCGACCATGATGCGCACGATTGGGGATATAACTTATTGCCAGAGAGCTATTTAACTGTTTCGGCAACGATAGGTTGGGGGCCGGGCAATGCAGATTTTAGTGGCAACGGCAGCCCCGCTTGGGTAATTGCAAGCGAGCCAACGACTTTGTATGTTGATTATGACGGCGACCCCACAACGGGATCAAAAATTGACCCAGCGGGAAATCAGTACGACGCCGATTTCAATCTTTCATCTTACGAATCCCAGCGTGTATTCGACAATAACGACAACGACCAGACAGGCATGTACTTGTACACCTTGGATGGTGCTTTGATCTCCGTGGCTTGGGGACAAGATCCTCTAACCGCAGCTCCCGGAAACCCATATCTTGATTTTGGAACAACGGTGCCGCCCATTCGGAAAATAAACGGCTGGAAGGAATACGAGCTTACCAATGATTTTAATGGTGACGGATTGGTTGATCCAGGAGATGAACTTACCTTTTACCTTAAATTACAGAATTCAGGAAATTCACCGGTGGAGGGATTGACGGTTTTTGATCCATTGCCCCCTGAATTGGTTTATGTTCCAAATACCACTTTGTTCAACAACAGCCCTTTGGCAGACAATACTAGTGGTACGCTGTTTCCTGTTGATGAACTGGGTTATTTTATTGCCTCCATTCCGGTCAATACAACCTATGTCATTTCATTTCGGGCTACTGTGGTTATTCAACCGCCCCTTTTCGATTTAATACTAAATCAATTTACCACTTTGGTTACAGTGCCATGTAAAACCATCATCAGCGAGGTGGAGGTGCCAGTGGTCCCTTATACTTCCACCGTCGATGATTGTACTTTGCAATTCACAAACGACAGTGGTTCCCCAGTCAGTAATTACTCGGAAAACAGTCAAGTTTGTGTGCAGATATCTGATAGTGACCAGAACGAGAGTGAGACATTGGTTGATTTTTTCGAAATAACCATCCTCAATTCCAATAATGACGATCGGGAAACCATAACAATGATCGAGACTGGTGTAAACACAGGGGTCTATCAAGCATGTATTGCTTCCTCTCCAGCTGCTGGAACAGTAATAGAAGATGGAATCCTATTAGCTCTTGGTAACCATTCGATCACAACCTCTTTTACCGATCCTGTGTATGGGGAGACTTGTTCCGACAATGTTTCTTTTATTTTGATTACAGATACAAAACCACTTTACCTGACTGATGCAGGCGTGGGATTGGATAGGATAGATCCAGTTGCCGTGAACGATACGACGACATCAGTGGTGGGACTCGGTACTGCCGCTACGGCAAATTGTACCATCGCAGATGGTTTCAATGCCGAATCCTATTCCAATAATGATGGCACGGTGAATTGGTCGAATGATTGGCAGGAATTGGGAGAATCCAATGGCGCCAGCGATAGCTATGTCAAGATCTCCCATGATGCACTGCGCTTCGGAGGAAGTGACGATGATGACGATGTCAATATGACCGGGCGGGGTATCTGGCGGGAAGCCGACCTCAGCGGTGCTACATCTGCCAACTTAAGCTTAGATTTTACAGAAAGTTATTCTAGTAGTTTTACAGTGGACTTGTCCATTTCAGGGAATGGGGGATCGACCTACACCACCCTCGGAACCTTTACTTTTTCCACTGGGAATGTCAGCATGAGTTACGATATAAGTTCCTACATAGCTTCCAATACAAGGATCAGGTTGCTTGCCTCAGGTTTCATTCCTGAAGATGCCACTCGGAAAATGTATTTTGACAATATTGAAATCACTTATAACTGTGTTGGAAGCGGTAGTGGAAGTGGTGGTGGTACACCAATTGGCTCGGACATGGCCATTTGGTCAGCATCTGGAACGACAGAATATAATACCTGGGACGGAACTTCCTTTGGCACTACTCAGAATGGAGAAAACCAAGGAGATCGGTGGCGGATCATGCAGGGATCATCTGCACCGACAAGGGATGAAAAGATAATAATCGGCGTGGAAGATGGGGGTGAGTTCAGCGGTGCACTGTGGAATGGAAGTACGTGGGATAACACTGATATGACTGCCCTTGCCGTTGCAAATCAAACTTATTGGTGGGGATGTGATGCCGCTTACGAGCAGGTAAGCGGTGATGGAATGATTATTTGGAGCGGGGGGGATACTTATTCCAATATCCTATTATACCAAATATGGGACGGAACAAGCTGGTCAGGTCTAACCAAAGTTGCGGGGTACACAGGAAGTACAGCCATGCACATGCAATTGGCAGCCAATCCAACTTCCGATGAAATGGTTTTGATCGTGAATGATGCTGCTGAAAATGACTTTGCTCTAGTATGGGATGGTGCCAATTGGGGGAATGCTGTCACCCTCGACAACACGACTTCACAAGACCGGACAGATATTTATGTGACTTATGAAAGCCTGAGCGGTGATGCGATGGTGGTCTATAATGGAAACGCCGATGCGAATTTACAGTATAGGATATGGGATGGGGCAAGTTGGAGCAGCGAAGCAACACTTAATGCACCATCTGGGGTCAGCAGTTATGCGCGCTGGAGCGTATTGGCTTCAGACAATAACAGTGATAAAATAATTGTTGGCGTACAATCCAGTGACCCCGATGGTTGGGTTGCGGTATGGAATGGTTCTTCGTGGGAAAGTTCATTCCTGCTCACGGAATCATCCTTGGTTTTGGATGCAAGTACTGCACCTAACGTGGCTGTTGCTTTTGAACAATCTTCTGGCGATGCCTTGGCAACTTATGGGCGGTCTGGCCAGAATGTGTTTTTATACAGAAATTGGTCAAGTGGAAGTGGCTGGGGGTCTGAACAATTGGGGACGAATGTGGGTAAAACCACCAACTCCATGCGCCTTTATAGCCAACCTTTGTCAGATACATTAATGCAGGTAGTTCAGGATGATGACAAAGACCTCCATTACATACTTTGGAATGGCTCTTCTTGGGGAACTGATAACGAGCTTGAAACCAATACAGGCGAGGACAAAAACCAACCCTTTGTATTTCTGTGGGGCGCCTCAAGTGGAGGCACTGGAGGGAGTAGCATGGTTGCTGGTGATTCAGCTACGTTTACACAAGTAACCCCCATGTGTACCGATTTAGAAATGCCTGCGGGCGGCGTACTGCAAGTAACCACCTATGTAAGCGGTAAGAGCACCGTTGGCACATCTTCTACAATTAACAGTATCATCAGTATAAATTCTGACGATGTGGAGGAAGAGGGGCTTGATGGGGATAATAATGGTCCTGGGTATATGTATCACAACAGTACAGATTTGGAAATAGTCAGCGATATAGAACCTGCTTCATCTGGTACACAAAAAATTGGCCTGAGATTCCAGAACCTCGGTATTCCGGCAGGGGCGACTATCACCAATGCCCATATCACTTTCAGGGCAATCAGCGCCGATTCACCAAATACCAATTCCGGGACTACCAACCTGACAATAAAATGTGAGGCTGCAGACAACGCCACCGCTTTTGGAACAATTGATTATTACCTTACAAATCTAACAACGACCTCTGCTGGCACTTCCTGGACGCCTGGTTCTTGGTCAACTGGTGTAGATTACGACACACCGGATTTATCAACAACAGTGCAGGAAATAGTTGACAGGCCAGGATGGGCATCTGGCAACTCCATGGTTTTTGTCATTAAAGGGACAGGCTCCCGGTCTGCGTATTCATGGGGCGGAAGTTCGACTTTATGTCCACGGCTTACCATCGAATATACGACTGGCGGCGGAGCGGATATTCCTGCTAATCCAGATATAACTGCAGTACTAAAGCATGGCGCAACTACTTTTGCTACTTTGAATAACCCTGTGTACAGTAGTTCCGATGAAACAATGATCTGGTCTTCTATACTCGGCAGCAACTACACCTTGCCAGCGGGAGAAAAAGTGAGTCTGGAAATTATCAAAAACGATGCTGGCTACAGTTTCGATATCGAATACGACAGCGAAACCAAACCTTCAAAAATAGATTTGCCTACCCAGACCATAATCAATGTGGAAGAACTGGCAGTTTACGATAGCTTGTATCCAAATGGATTAGTCAATATGGGTGCTGAAAATGGGGAAACTGTGTATATCCGCACAACGGTCAGTGACCCATTTGGGCCAGAAGACGTTACCAGCCTTGATCTGGTAGTCACTTCCCCTAGCGGAATCATATTAGTGGACACAACCTTGAACGATCAAAATGCAGTCGCTTCAATCGGTTGCAATAAAGTGTATGAATTTGTCTGGGTTACTGGCGTGGAACAAGGCATTTACACCATCGATGTGGTGGCACATGAAGGTTACGAAGGCATTACGGACGAAGCTAGCACCACTATTGAAATCCAATACAATGACTTCGGTTCGCCCTGCCAGGTGTTGTTTACAGATGGAATCAATGAGGTGGATGAATACAATCCAGATGACGTAATCTGTGGACAAGTGACAGATGTTGATGAAAATAAAAATGCCAGTGTTGCCGAATCGGTAACAGCAATCCTTACTTCTTCCAGTGGCGACAACGAATCAGTGACACTCGTTGAAACAGGCATAAATACTGGGATCTTTGCCTTTTGCTTGAATGCTAGCAGTACGGTAATCGGAGCTAGCAATAATGGAACCTTGTATGCGCCAATGGGCGCGCTGGTTTCTTTGAATTATATTGATCCTGATATTTTAGATAACGATGTGTGTACAACTACTGCACTGGTAAATTCAATTTCGCCAGATGTTGACATCGCCATTAATTTGATCGAACCTGTTGATGGAGTCGCGTTGGTTGGTGAAGCGATACAATTTGATATCACTGTGACCAATACAGGGCCGACTGCCCTGACCAGCTTATCGTTGGACAATACTTTCAATGCAAGTCAATTGAATTATGTTGGGAGTTCTTTATTGCCCAGCAGTACCTCAACGGGCAGCCTGAATTGGATAATCAATGCGGTTGTTCCTTCCGGTGGTAGTTTTATCATCGAAACTTATTTTACAGGAGCTGCTCCGAGCAATCCCGCAGTTTCAACAGCTTTAGTGTCAGGGAATGATGAATTTTCGACTGCAGTTGCTGCCGGGCCGGTCACGGATGATGTGATTATCACCAATCCATTGTTGCAGATCGATAAATATTTGACAGATCCACTTTCGGGAATATACCTGGTTGGGGATACGATTACTTTCCAGATCGACATTTCCAATATTGGTTCTACGGCAATAACCACACTTCCACTTGCTGACCAATTTGGTGCCAGCTGCATCCAATTTGTCGATGCAATACCAGCAGCCGATGGTGCTGGAGGTGGGGTAGTGGTTTGGGAAGATTTGGGCACCTTGGGAACATCCTCATCCACTTCTCTGACCACTCGGTTTGTGATAGTGGACAATTGCAGTCCTATTGAAAATACAGCAGCAGTAACTTTTGCCATTGATGAAAATGGAGACCCTGTTCCACCAGTCGAAGATATGGAATCACTGGAAGTTGAAACGCCACCGGTCGCTATTGATGATACTGATTCGACAGGTATTTCTACGCCAGTAGTCACCAATGTCCCCGACAACGATTATGATTTCAATGGCAACCTTGATATTGGCAGCGTCACTTCAAATAATGGAATATTACAACCTTCACACGGTTCTATAATAATAAATACAACAACAGGACAAATAACCTATGCGCCAAATAATGGATATTCAGGGGCGGATATGTATGAATACATTATTTGTGACTCCACCCTGCTTTGTGATACAGCTTTGGTTACGATCCTCATCGTAAATGAAGATTGCAACAATGGCATCGACGACGACGGGGATGGCTTGATCGATTGCGATGACCCTGATTGCTCAGGTTATACAAGTGGCGGGTTTATCGGCGGCAACGAATCCAGTTGCGGCGAATACGATCCCGATCAGATCATTTCACTGAGCCTGCCGGCAGGCGGTAGTGGTGGCGACTTTGAATTTCAATGGCAATACAGCCCCAATGGTGGGCTGTCGTGGTTGGTTATTATTGGCGCTACCGATGTGGAGTACGATCCTCCAGTAATTTCGCAAACGACTTTTTTCCGCAGAGGGGCCAGAAGGTTTACTTGCGGAAGTTGGAAATATTCAAATTTCATCACCAAGTCGGTTACTGTTTGCCCTGAAATTTGTGACAACGGAATAGATGATGATGAGGATGGCTTGACGGATTGTGAGGATTCCGATTGTGCCCCGATCATTATTACCAGTTCAAACTTATCAATTTGTGAGGGACTGAGTACCACAATTACTGCAACTGCTTCAGGGGGTATTTCGCCTTATGAATTTATTTGGGACAATGGACTTGGTGAGGGAGAAAGCCAATTGGTAGCACCGACCACGACCACTACTTACAGGGTCATGGTTATTAGTGCAAGTGGATGTATTTCCCTGGATTCATTGACGATTACAGTAGTGGTGTGTTCTGAAATCTGTGCCGATGGCATAGACAATAACGGCGATGGTTTGATTGATTGCGATGATCCTGATTGCCAGAAAGTCGGTCAGCCATATCCTGTGTGGGATAGTTATACGACCTGTCCTGGCAAAGATTTTATCGAGCAGGTTATTTTCAATGACAACAATCTCCACGATCCATCCTTCAGCATTTTTTCTCCTCCGCAGAAAGGAACGGTATCGATCAATTACCAGGGGGTATTTGTTTATTCGCCTTATAATTCAGCTTGTGGGCGGGACAGTTTTGTTTACCAAATCTGTAACCAGACTACTGGTTGTTGTGATACGGCGAGTGTGTTCCTGAACATTGGTGACAACCTTCCACCAATTTTGCAAAACATACCGCCCGATATTACCATTGGTTGTGATGAAACCGTTCCAGACATTCCAGACCTGGTCTTTGCATTGGACGTTTGTCCTGGAATTTACCTTACTTATTCGCAATCTTCCACTCAACAAGCGAGCAATACCTGTGATAGCTATACCATTACCAGAACCTGGGAAGCGACCGATCTCTGTGGCAACACCGCCATTGGTTCGCAAATAATTACCGTGGAAGATTTATTGAGGCCAGAGCTGTTCAGGGTATATACTTTGCCCAATGGAAAAAGAATCGCCGGGGGAGTGGACAGGGCTACTTCGGATCGTTGGAAATATGTGGAATTCCCAGTCAATTATGCAACGAGGCCAGTTGTGTTCTCACAAGTTGCTTCTGAAAATGAAATGGATGGTATTATAGTCCGGGTGCGAAATATTTCAAAACAAGGATTTGAAATGCGGTTGCTCGAAGAAGAGGGCGGAGATGGTGTTCATAATGCAGAAGATGTTTCCTGGATAGCTGTTGAGCAAGGGGCATTTCAAGATGGAAGTTTTGAGGCTGCACTTGTTCCAAACGTGAACAGCGCTCTGACCACGTTGAATTTTGTAAATAGCTACGGTACAAATCCAGCATTTATCAGCAATGTACTAACCTATGATGACAGTGATCCTATTTCCATTCGCTATCAGAATATGAGCGGATCATCGGTGTCATTGTCCTTGCAAGAGGAAGCTTCTTTTGACACAGAGGGCATTCACGGAAATGAAGATGTCGGATATATCGCTTGCAAGCCTGGTGGCATTCTTGATGAAGACGGGACTTTTGTAGGGGAAGTGGGCACGCTCAGTTTGAAACACCAATGGGTCACTGTTCAACTGTCAAGAGAATATAATAAACCTGTAGTGGTTTTTGGCGGCATGACGATCAATGGTTCCCATCCTTCTGTAATTAGAATTAAGGATGTCACTGCTACCAATTTTAAAGTGAGGGTGCAAGAATGGGACTATCTGGATGGCAGCCATGCTTTCGAAACCGTATCATACATGGTAATGGAAGGCAATATCCCAGTGGTTACAGACATATTTTGCGATACAGAAGCTGTTCCTTTGGTACTTGGTGGAAACCTATTTGCAACAGATAATTGCGACCAGCAACTGGTTTTTACTTTTAGCGATTCGACCTCATTCGACGCTTCTGGGCTACTGGTTTTCCGATCATGGACAGCTACTGACGACTGCGGAAATGTCACTACGATTGTCCGCACGGACACCTGTACAAGAGCGGCCATTCAGTTGAAAATATTTTTGCACGGTTCCATTATAGGAAATTTTGGAGTGGATCTCATGCGGGATGAACTTCGCCAAAAAGGCTATATTCCTCTGACCGAGCCGTATTCTGACTATAATGGATTCATACACCAAGGTGATGGTGGCGGAGAAACGACGACTCCTGGAATGCTGGCTATTGCTGGCAATGACGCAATAGTAGATTGGGTATTTGTGGAACTTAGGGGACAACATGACCCAACCACGGTGATTGCTACCCGTTCGGCGCTATTGCAGCGTGACGGGGATGTAATTACTGCCGAGGGTGATTCTGTGCTTTATTTCCCATTGTTGCCTGCCGACAATTATTATGTGAGTGTTAAACACCGGAACCACCTTGGCACCATGACCGGGGAGTTCCACTACTTGGTTACCAATGCCGTACCCAAGATAGATTTCAGACAAACCAGCTTCGCCATTTTTGGACAGGACAACGCATTAAATGACTTAGGAAATGGCACACGGGCATTGTGGTTGGGCGACATCAGCGGTGATGAGTTGGTGATCTACCAAGGACCGGATAATGACATCTTTAATTTGTTTTCCCATGTACTGGCGAATTCAGATAACGATACCCATCTGGCCAATTTCATTTCTCATGGTTACCATAATGAAGATGTGAACATGGATGGCTTTGCGATTTATCAAGGCCCCAACAACGACCGGGCAATACTACTGTACCATACGCTATTGCCGCACCCCGGGAACAGTAATAATTTGGGCAACTTTATTGTGCAGGCCCTGCTGCCGTAAGCTTTGAGGCGACACCTTTGCGCGAGGAAAGCGGGAAGAAAGGTGTTGCCTCAAGGCGAATAATACCTCAATACCATATTGCAGATGCACAGCATCGGAGCAACGCCTTCCTGCCCTCCGTCCCCACGCAAAGGCATCGCCCCAATGGGCATTGCTGTCAGCCTTGAGGTGACACCTTTGCGCTGGGCAAGCGGGAAAAAAGGTGTTGACTCAAGGCGAACCCATCCCAGTGTCCGACGCCTCGCAGGGCGTCCGACACTTATATTCCAAAGGCATCGGCAAGCGGGACAGTAATAATTTGGGCAACTTTATTGTGCAGGCCCTGCTGCCGTAAAGGGTGGCGCTGGCGCAGGCCTGTGGCCTGGTGTCCACTGCAATTACAAGGCACACGACGCAGTCCTGCGCCAGCGAGTTGTCCCGTTAGGGACAGAACATGGGTAGTAACGTCAAACCAACAGTGTTTTCGTGCCGTAGGTACGCAACATGATTCACGTTACGTACCTACGGCACGATGAAAACCCCTGCAAATGCTTGGCTACCCACTTTCTGTCCCTAACGGGACAACAAGACGGGAAGATGAGATTGCTATCTATAACTCACGTCATATTAAAAGGTGTCGGACGCCCTACGGGGCGTCGGACACTTGTCCTGCGCCAGCGAGACAAAAAAGGCCTTTTTATAATTAATTTCCACCGACTTTTTGTCACAGATGTACGTATAGTTAAACTGCGACACCTCTTTAACAAGACAATTTCGGGCTTCTTAAAATGTCACAAGTATTGAAAAAACAGCTCCAACCCTAGTAAACCCCCTGTTTTTTGGATTGGAATTTGCAAAGTGGATTACATTACCTCCGTTTTGATCTCCCCTCTTTTACATCCCCTCTTGTGTTAAATTACTAATTAAGATGTCCGCTCTTTAGCGCCTTTGGATAGCCTTTAAATTTAAAGGTGTCCTTAATATTTGGCGTAATGAAATAAAATGAACAAACACTTTTTTGAATAATATTGACATGAAATTAAAACAAACACTAGTAAGAAGTCCTATCAACCCAATTATGGAGTATGAAAAAGATATTGGTAGCCGTATCAAACCTGTTTACGATCCTGTAAATAGGTTTTCAGGCACCTCCAACTGTTCAGCTATGAATAGATGGACTTTGCGAGGGACATCTCTTTTGGCTTTCCTCTTCCTGGCATTCTTTTCATTTGGTCAAACTGAAATATGTGGAAACGGCATCGATGATGACGGTGATGGTTTGATTGATGACCTTGATCCAGAATGTTATACCGCTTCATTGGAAGTGATTGCTGCAGGTTCGTACATTGTCAACATGGGCGTGGAGCCTCAGACTGACAAAAATGCCCTGAAGCCTTACGGCATGGTCTGGGAATTGATCCATGACCACCAAGTGCCTGTAAAATGGGCGATCAATCCTAACAAAGTAAAAGATGGAACTGATTTCGTTTATAACGGCACAGCTTTTAAAGGTGGGCCATTTATTATTTGTGCGTCGTACCGGACAGCAGCTGTTGATGCGGTGATAGCAAGTTGGGAAAGTGCTGGTGTGGTGGGGGTTACAACAACCTTCGATTTTACTGCCCCCATAGAACGCACGATCAATTATTCCATGAACTGGACGCTGGACAATAAAAATGGGAAAATTGCAGAGAAATACCTGATAGCGGCAGGGATACCCAATTCAGCTTATAACTGGGTGCTGCCTGAAAACCTTGATTGTTGCAATGATGTGTTTGTAATTCCACATGCCGACCCAGATTGGGACAACCACGGCAATCTGTTGAATTGGAACAACAATATTGCAAATGGAGGATGTGGCGGAGCAATCTGGGCAGGGTGCAAGGCGGTCAGCGAAATGGAAAACATTCAAAATCCTTTCAACCTTAGTGAACGTTTGAATTTCCTGATGTTGGATCCGATTGCCCCAGATGATAACCCCGCAGTCTGGTCTGGCGATCACGATGATGGAACCATGCCTTACTCTTATGGTTATCACAATCACCCCATCATGCAGTTCCTCGGTATTTTAGATGGTGCGCAAGAGAGTGGAGCGGAGCAGATGTATATGCCAACAAATGATTGGCGTCCAAGTACGCACATTGGTGCTTATGATCCCGATCATCCTGACATTCCTTCTTTATCGAATGGCCCAGCCGCGAAACTGGCTTTTGGATACGCATTTGGTGATACCGATCGAGGATATGTGGTTTATGAAGCTTCTCATAGATTAGATAAGGACAATAAAGAGGAAAATATTGCAGCGCAACGTGCCTTTCTGAATTTTAGCTTTATGGCAGTTGGCAATAAGTCTATAAAACCACTGACTGTTTTGCCAACTGCGATGGCCTCTGGCCAATCTTATGCTGTGTCAGGTTCGGCTACTGGCGGTTCAGGCAATTATTATTTCGAATGGACATCAGACTGTGGTGGGTCTTTCAGCAACACTTATGCGGCGGCCACTACTTTTACTGCACCTACAGTCAGTTCAAATACTACCTGTGCGATCATGTTGACGGTAACGGATGATTGCGGAACGAGGGTTGGTTTTGAAAACGTGGTGATTGAAATTGGTACTTCCCCGGAAATCTGCGATAACGGCATTGACGACGACGGCGACGGCGATATTGATCTGGACGATCTGGAGTGCCAGTGTTTGGTGCCTGTCTTTAATTTTCAAAACGGCTCTTTGGTTGCTGGTTCAGCAAGTTCACCAGGGGCGGTTTATTCGTTTTCAGAAATAATTCCAGGAGTGGATGCCTTGGTCTCTGTCGTGAGTTTTTCTCACAACGACATCGTTTTATTGAGCGTGGATGAACCCGCGGCGACCAACGGAGGCTATGATTGGGCATTCCAGCCGATCATTGATTATAATTGGCTCAATGGCGATGGTGGCTATGATTCTGGGGGAGACAAGAGCGTGACTTTTCAATTTGATTTTGTCGATGCCACCTCAGGCGATCCCTACAATGTCCCCCTCATGCACATGACCGCAGTGGACGTGGATGGAAATGGGGCAGATATTCGCGAATTTGTAGAAACCAACGGGTTTAACGGCTACTATACCGAATCCCCCACTGACCTGACCCTTAGTGGGGCTTTGAGGGCGCTTGGCCCCAAATGGGCTTTTAATGGAGTGGTAGAAACGGCTTTGAGTTCCATGATCTCGTTCGAGTATGAAGATGCCAGTTCCGTGACCTTAGTCTATGGAGCTAGTTACAATGGCACGGGAACTCACAATAATTCTAGCGAGGGCCGCATGAACTGCCTTTATTTTAAATGCTACGATTTTAATACTGCGGTAACCTGCCCGTCAGTCACCGTGACGGGAGGAGGTGCTTTTTGCGATGGGGAAACAGCTACGCAAACTGCCTCAGTAGCAGATGGCACCGGCACTTGTGGCATCCAATGGCAGTCCTCTTCCGATGGAGTTGCCAACTGGTCGGACATTTCCGGGGCAACAGGGATGAGTTACTCGGCTATCACGACATCTGCGCCCCAGTATTTTAGGGCAGCTTATTACTGTGATGGTGAGCCGACATGTGGAACAATCTATTCAAATGTCAGCACGGTTTCCATGAAAGCAGTAGGATGTACTGAAATATGTGACAATGGCATTGATGACGATGGTGATGGACTCATAGATGGTGACGACCCAGATTGTGCAGAATTAGAATTTTGTACATATAATCTTGTATTGGATTTCAACGAAACCTTTAACATCAGGAACTTCGTGAAAGCCAAAGATGCCGTTGGGCCAACAGTTGATTGGTCGCAGGTAAGTTTTACTTATACGGATGTAGGTGCGAACGACCCAACATCTCCAGCAGATTGGCACCTGGCTGACTTCAATAATGGACTTGACGTGACCGTGACAGCGGCTGATGCTGCTCCCGGAACGGGAAACAGTGGTGATGGAAGGTATCGGATTTACCTATTCAGGAATGGAGCCAGTTATTTCGATGACCACATGACAATACGCATAGAAGATGGTGAGAGCAACAGTGCCTCATCATTGTGCTTTCCCGAAATCTGTGGCAACGGCCTCGACGACGACGGCGATGGCCTAGCCGATTGTGATGACCCCGACTGTGGCGGGAGCATTTCTCCTACCGCAGCTACCTCGGATGCAAATATTTGCCCTGGCGAATCTTCTAACTTGTACGTTTCGGCAACTGGAGGAACAACACCTTACCAGTTTGATTGGAGCCATAGCTTGGGTAGCGGTAGCTTAATTTCTGTTTCACCTGTGGCAAATACCACTTACACAGTAACTGTTACGGATGACAATGGATGTTCAGTTGAAGATCAGGTGACGATAAATGTACAATCCATCCCTGGGGTGATTCCCGACCCAAATATTACAATATGTTCTGGCGACACAGTAACCATTCAGGCCGAAGGGGCCGGCGGGACATACAGTTATTTTTGGGATCAAGGACTTGGAAATGGGCCTTTGCACCTTGTCAGCCCGATTATCAACACGGTTTACACCGTAACGGTAACCAATACTTTTGGTTGTCAATCTGCTGACAACGTGGAGGTTATCGTGAAACCGTTGCCAGTGGTTGATGCAGGCTTGAATGAAAACTTGTGTACTGGGTTTTATACAAACCTAAATGCTAGCGCCTCCGGCGCTTCGGCACCATATAATTTCACTTGGGACAATGGCCTCGGAACTGGGAATATTAAAACGATCAACCCTTTGACCACAACAACCTATTCCGTGACCGTAGAAAGCGGGAACGGATGCTATGCAAGTAATGATGTGACCATTACGGTACAGCCTTGTGTGGAGGATTGCAGCAATGGCATTGACGACGATAACGACGGCCTGATTGATTGTGATGACCCCGACTGTGGGTCAACCGTGGATTTAGGGCTTGATGTCAATATTTGTGATGGGAACAATGCTGTCATTGCAGCGTCGGTTACTGGTGGTTCAGGTTTTATTACTTACGCCTGGAGCAATGGCTTTGCAGCACAAAGTCAATCGGTAAATCCTTCAGTGACAACCGTTTATTCTGTAACTGTTACCAATCCAGCCGGATGTACGGCAACAGATGATGTTACCGTGTTTGTAGCTGTTTGTACAGAGGACTGTACCAACGGGATAGACGACGATGGTGATGGGTTGGTTGATTGTGACGACCCAGATTGCATTGCCAATACTGCGCCCCATTTGACCGACGACGATTATACAACTTGTCCTGGGATGCCATTTAGCGAACGTGTAACTTATAATGATGCCAATTTGCAAGATCCCCTCTTTAGCATTTATTCCAATCCAGTCAGCGGTACGGTCAGTATTGATGCAACTGGCAAGTTTACTTTCATCCCTTATGGTTTCTTCTGTACGACTGAAACCTTTATATACCAAGTGTGCAACCAAGTATCAGGATGTTGTGCCCAAGCTACTGTTACCATTGACTTTGGTGACAATACCGCGCCATTATTGAATAATATACCAGCTGATATTACCATTAGCTGCGACGATATTGTGCCAGCACCACCAATTGTCTCGGCATTTGATGAATGCCCTGGGATTTTCATGGATTACGAAGAATCTACCGATCAGTTTATTGTGGGAGGGTGTGAAACTTTCACCATCACAAGGACATGGACCACAACTGATTTTTGTGGCAACCTCGCTACAGGGACGCAGACCATAACGATAATAGACCAAACCGCTCCTGAAATTTTTCAGGTTTATACGCTGGAAAGCGGCCAACGGGTCGTTGCGGGTGTGGCAAAAGGTGTTTCGCAAGAATGGAAATACATTCCGTTCCCAATTTCTTTTAATGGTACGCCGATGGTTTTCACCACGGTCAACACAGAAAATGATATTTCTGCTGTTGCAGTTCGTCAACGGAACCAGTATTCGCAAGGGTTCCAGTTGCGCCTTTCAGAAGAGGAGGGCAACGACGGGGCGCACAAGCCCGAAGAAGTGGCGTGGATGGCCATTGAACAGGGCGTGAATACTGGCCAATTGAAACTCGATGTTGGGAGGTGGGACAATGTGGACCACAACGTGGTACAAAAATTCTACTCCTCCCAGTTTGTAAATACACCAGCACTCATTGCAAGCATACAATCTTCAAATGACCATGATCCTGCAAACCTGCGTTTCAAAGTTATAGGAAAAAGTGCGGCCAAATTGTACGTTCAGGAAGAAACTTCAGTTGATGCGGAAACAGCACATGGGTTGGAGCACGTAGGCTACATGGCCTTCGACCGGGGCGCAGACCTCGTCAACGAAAGCAGTGAGACTTTTGGTGAAACTGGTCAACTCAATTTAACAAACGCTTGGGCGACCATTCAACTCACGCGGGAATACACCAAGCCCGTGGTCATCTTCGGGGGTATTTCGAGAAATGGTGGCCAAGGAGTGGATTTTAGGGTCAGAAATGTAACTTCCAATTCATTCCAGGTCAGGTTGCAAGAATGGGATTACCTCGATGGCAGCCATGTCCCGGAATCGGCCAGTTACATCGTGGTGGAAGGAAGCATTCCCGGCAACTTGGATTATTACTGCTCTGGGAGTGCAGATAAATTGCAGATCGGCGTGAATGTTTTTGCGCTGGACAATTGTGATGACCTATCAACTTTCGATTATTCGGAACTCTCCTCGATACATGCCATCGGGCTAGTTACCGAACGGTCGTGGATTTCCGTAGATGATTGTGGTAATATAAATGAGGTGACCCGTTTCGATACCTGTACTTCGGCGGCACTGCGGGTAAAGGCGTTGTTGTACGGCGCTTTCCTGAACAGTGGCAATGATAACCTGATGCGGGACGACCTGCGGACAAGAGATTTGGTTCCGGTGCGGGAGCCATATTCCCAACTTCCTGCATTCCCGCATGTGGAAGACCATTCTCCAAATAATGGAAATGGTAATCAAAATGCCCAAGGGAATGATGCTAAAAGTAAAATAACCATTTGCCATAGGCCAGGTACCAATGCCCAGCATACGCTTACGATCAATGAATCGGCATTGGCTGCTCACTTAGCTCATGGAGATGTGGTAGGAGAATGTGTTGGCAATTTAAATAACAGTAATTACAAAACCATTGCGGCAGGGGATTGGTCAGCTTCCTCCACCTGGGAAAATGGAGCTATCCCGCCTACTGGAAATGTAAATGACGATAGGATTCAAATTGAACATGATGTTACCCTGTCGGGCAATAACTTGATTCTCCGTCTGAATTCAAACTTATCTGTTGTCAACAGTGCTTTGATATTAGAAAACGGAACACTGGAAGTCGAAAATGGTGCTGCTTATTTTGAAAATGCAACCTTGGATATTAGGACGGGCGAACTATTGCTCACAGCTCTTGCTGCTGATTTTGTCGCTTTTAACAGTACCGTATTGGTTGGCTCTAATTTCAAATGCTTGCAGGGGGAATCGTGGCTGGAAAATGTACTCTTGGATGTCGGCGGCCTTTTTGAAAATGAGGCTTCTTGCTCCTTGTACAATATGGCAGCAATATTGAATGGCGGGTTAACCAACAACGGTTCTGGTGAATTTACAATATTGGATTCCCAACTTGATGTAAAGGCTGGAAATTTCACGAATACTGCTTCTGCAACCATTAATGGGGATGGTCTGGTAATCTGGGTAGAAAATGGAGACTTAATCAATAATGGCTCATGGATTGCCCAAGTGACCCAATATTGTGTTTCTTCAACTGCAATCGGCCTCAATGGTTATCTCCCTGTTTCTCAAGACTGTGCTGGCCTGGTCGATTATTTTACAGAAGAATCCGTCATGTTGAGCGATCCCGCTGACCCTGCAAATGCTGTAGCAAACTTGACTCCTGAGGAAATTTCCGGGCCCGGCACCATTGACCCCACCAGGTTGGATGTCAGTGGCGAAAATGCCATAGTGGACTGGATACTTTTGGAAATACGGGACCCAAACAATGATAGTGAAATCTTGGCATACGCAACAGTTGCTATGCAGCGTAATGGTCAGTTGATAAGTGAGGATGGGAGTGAAGTGATTCAGTTCCCTGACCTTTCGGAAGGTGACTATCACGTAGCTGTGCGGCATCGTAATCATCTTGGCCTGATAACCAATACCCCAGTATTTCTTTCTACAGATAATATTCAGGACATAGATTTCACTGATGTTACGTTTCCAGTGAAAGGAGGTGATAATGCAGGAAGGGTTGTGAATGCTGTCAGATATTTATGGGCTGGAGATTTCAATGAAGATGGAAATGTGATCTATCAGGGGCCTTATAATGATGTCTTCCATTTATTCTCAAGGGTTTTGGGGGATAGCACTAATGAAGGCTACTTAGCCAATTTCATCATCGAGGACTATGACCTTACCGACTACAATTTAGATGGGAGGTCAATTTACCAGGGTCCGAACAATGACCGAGCCAGCCTGCTGTACCACACTATTTTATCGCATATGACAAACAATGGTTTTTTGGCCAATTATATTGTTACAAATAATTTACCATAGGTTTTTGCCACTTTGATGTGGCTGAAAACGACAACTATTAAGAAGGGGGTATTGGTGCAAAATGTGCCGATACCCTTTTCTTTATTTTGCCCAAAGTTGACACCTTTTCAAAAGTTGACACCTTTTTAGAACTGCCACAATTTCTTCTGTTTCAATTGAAATAAATAGACTTGTTCGGTTCTGATAATCAATGTGTTACTTCGTCCCGTAGGGACGCAACATCGGTAGCAATGAACCAGCGCCGACCTTTCTTCGTCCCGTAGGGACGTAATGTGAATGTTACCGACCTATGTTACGTCCCTACGGGACGGAATCGGAAGATCGTC
>JAJCYI010000180.1 GCA_029263015.1 Saprospiraceae bacterium
TTCCGCCATACTTTGTTAAAAAAAATGACCGTAGCTATGGCTATGCTAATTTTTTTTGCCTTGTCTGACGAAAAAACCTGCCTGCCGGTAGGCAGGTAACCTCGTCAAAAGTGTCGATTATTTAACTCCACCTACTTAGGAAAGAGAAAAAACCAAATAAATGAAATCAAAAATTGAGATAGGGTTTAAAATTGTATCGGACGAATTTGAATTGTTCCTCAATGACGCAATAAATTATCATATCTCAAATATCTACTTGAACAAACATGCCCTGAAATACAATTCAAAAGAATATAATGGACCTGTCGAAAGATTCAAGACACTTAAATCAAGAATCGTATCAATTGTAGGAGGAGTTATAATCGAATTTAACAATAACAAATTCTATGAGTTTTCTGGAGGAATTGGCGTTTGCGATTATTACTTGAAATTGTCTAAGCCAAATGAATTCCCAATTAAAGAAAAATATGTGAATATAAAACAAACGGATATTGAGGTTTTAAAATGGTTAATTAATAAGAATCCATGCAACGTGATACCAACAACTTGTCACAGAGAAAGAACTGTTTTGAAAGGATTAGAATTTTGGAACCATGACAAGACAAAATTTTCGATAATCGGCCATCATTTTGAATTTGAAGATGAATTAGGGAATTATCAATTCTACGATGGAGCCTGGATATTGATTGACGGAGAAGCAATTGAAAAAATGAAATTCATATAAAAAAAGAAACCAGCTTGCAACAATGCATGCCTATCCATAGCGGGCAGACGCCCGGTACGGCGGTCATGCTGACCGTTTACCATATACCACTATTTTTACAATTATGAAATCAACTACACAAATTGCGAAACAATTCAGGGAAGTACACTTAGATGGTGATTGGGTGGTAGCTACTAATTTAAAGGTCCAATTATCAGATATTACCTGGAAACAAGCAACAACAAAAATAGGCTCTTTGAATACTATAGGAGCCCTTGCCTTTCATCTCAATTATTACGTGGCTGGAGTCGTAAATGTATTAAAAGGCGGCTCGCTTGATATTCGAGATAAATATAGTTTTGACCTTCCGCCTATCGAATCAAAAAAGGACTGGGATAAATTATTAAACAAAATATGGAGCGATGCAGAAGAGTTTGCTACCCTTGTGGAACAAATGCCCGAAGAAAAGCTGAGTGATATTTTTGTCAAAAAAGAATATGGAAATTACCAGAAGAATTTACATGTAATAATTGAGCATACATATTATCACTTAGGGCAAATTGTCCTGATAAAAAAATTACTTTTGGAGGATATTAAATAACAAGCTTTAAATTCAGTCAGAGTATCATTAATACTCCTTCATTTTAAACCTTATTCCTAAACTCAACAACTTATTATTTTATCGTTACTAATTACACCTAATAAAAAGGAGAATAAGAAAAACATATGCTACCAATAAAGCGAATATGCAAACCTCGCTTTTGCGGCGAGGCTGAATACACATCGGCCATTTCTTGAGCCGCTAATCAGGATTTCTAAAACTTTAATACAGAATTAAAAATAAAAAAATATCCATGACGGAAAAACCTGTTTTTATTGAACGTGATATTTCCTGGCTGTCTTTTAATGAACGTGTTTTACAGGAAGCAAAAGACAAATCTGTGCCGTTGTACGAGCGCATAAAATTCCTTGCAATTTACTCTTCCAACCTCGATGAATTTTTTAGGGTCCGGGTAGCTTCCATTCGCAGTTTTGGAAAGTTAAAGAAAAAGACCCGCCATGAAATGGCCTTGAAGCCCAACCGACTGCTCAAAAGGATTCGCAGCATTGTGGATCAGCAGCAATCTGAATTTGGACGGATATTTAAGGAAGAAATCAAACCTGGGTTGGCTTCACATGGCATCCATTTGGTGGATAACCGACAATATACTCCCGAACAAAAAGTATTTGCACGTCAGTATTTCAAGGAAAAAATCCAACCTGGACTCAACCATGTTTATTTGCAAAAAGATGAAGTGCCATTTCTCGAAAATAAATCACTTTACCATATTGTGGTTTTTGAAAACGAGGATAAAATGGCTTGTGTTGAAATAACCAAACACAATCGGTTTGTGGTGTTCCCGCAAGAGGACGGACAGAATTTTATCACTTTTTTGGATGATATCATGCGGGTCGGGATACAGGAATTTTTTAATGATGAAAAAGTGACTGGCACATTTGCGGTAAAAATGTCAAGGGATGCCGAAATGTATATAGATGATGAATACGCAGGGGACTTATTGGATAAAATAAAAAATGGTCTGAAAGAACGGGATATTGGTTTGCCGACACGGTTCTTATATGACGCATCTATGCCCGACGCAGTATTTCGGAAAATCAAAAACTTATTTGGACTGTCAAAAAATGATGTAATACCTGGTGCACGGTATCATAATTTCAACGACTTTTTTGGTTTCCCTGATCCTTCTGGAAATGCTAATCTTCATTATGAACCTTATCCAGCCTTACCCCACCCAGAATTGGAAGGACGGAAAAACATGTTGGGGTTGATTTCGGAAAAAGATTTTTTAGTGCATTATCCCTATCAAAAATTTGATTACACGACCCAACTCATTCATGAAGCAGCCAACGATCCCCAGGTTGAATTCATGAAAGTGACCCTGTACAGGGTGGCCTCAAAATCAGCTGTGGCTGAGGGTTTGCTGAGTGCCTTACAAAACGGAAAAAAGGTTGTTGCGTTCATTGAGGCGAAAGCGAGGTTCGATGAAGAGAGCAACCTGCTTTGGGGAAACAGGTTGAGCGAGGCTGGCGCAATGGTGCGTTATAGTTTTCCGGGAATAAAAGTCCATACGAAGCTGCTGCTGATTGGGCGCAGGGAGGGAGGTGAAATAAAGCACTACACTTACATTGCCACGGGAAATTTCAACGAAAAAACAGCATTGATCTATTCTGACTTTGCACTGATGACAGCCGATTCCCGCATTTCAGATGAAGTGGCCCAGGTATTTGAAATGCTCGAAGGAAGGGTTATTTTACCCAAGGCCAAGAATGTATTGGTCGCACCACATACCCTCCGTAAAGGATTTGAGAAACTGATCGATAAGGAAATTGAAAATGCGAAAAATGGCAAAGATGCCTGGATGATCCTTAAATTGAACAGTCTGGAAGATGAGGAAATGATGAACAAGTTGATAGAAGCAAGTCAGGCAGGCGTGAAAGTGAAAATGATTGTCAGGGGTATTTGCTGTTTAATGCCAGGCGTGGAAGGAATGACCGACAATATCGAAATTGTCAGCATAGTTGATCGGTTTCTTGAACATGCCCGCGTTTATATTTTCTGTGCGGGTGGCAAGGAAAAGATTTATCTCGCCAGCGCTGACTGGATGAAACGAAACCTGAGCCGAAGGGTAGAGGTGGCCTTCCCAATCTTTGATCAAAAAATAAAAGATACGATCCGGCATGTTATTGACCTGCAGCTCACTGACAATGTGAAAGCCAGGGTTGTTGATATAGGAGGCTCAAATAAGTTTGTCAAAGGGGAAGGTGGCGGCGAACCCATCAGGGCACAGGTGGAAGCTTATCGGTTTTTTGAGGAATAATGATTCGTTGAAAAATATTACCACAGGGGACACGGAGAGCACAGGGAGGGAAATAAAGCCCCTCTCTGTGCTTCCCTGTGTTCTCTGTGGTTTTATAAGAAAGCCCTGGTGATTTAAATAAATATTGCACAATATGAAGCGAACGATACTATTTTTCTTCCTCCTTTTCGCTACATTTTCCTTTGCCCGTCATCGGAGAATGTTACATTATCTTTTGAGCTTGGGCATCCCATTGATGTTCATTTAAAAGTATTCGACTTGTTTGGATCCGAAGTTTATAATATAAATGGCGGCAACCTGGAAAGCGGTTCACATTCAATTACATGGCGGGCCAAAAATATGGCAGCTGGTTTATATTATTATCGGCTTATCTTTGGTGAGCGATTTAAAAGTGGATACATTGTGTTGCAGGATTAACAAAAACTATATTTGCTGACCTTAATAGATTTTATTATAAACCACGAAATAAATCATACGCAATAATTTTTTTGTGTATGTTTTTTGGATTAAATTAAAAACCATTGGCGGATAGAATCAATAAAACAAAATGGCAAACAAACTACAATTAAAAATAATATTAAGAGGATCGAAACCTCCAATATGGAGAAGGGTGCTCATTAAAGACACGATTACTTTTAACAAACTCCACCATATTATTCAGGATGCAATGGGCTGGCATAATTGCCATCTATATGAATTTGATTTAGGTGATTTTAGAATCGGAATGCCTTATGAGGATTCCTATGCCGAAATACAGGACGCCTCAAAAATCAAGATCAATAAATATTTGAGCATGGTTGGTGCCAATTTGATTTATGATTATGATTTTGGAGATAGTTGGCAACACCAGATAACAGTCGAAAAAACTGAACCAATAGTTAGTGAAGAAAAATATCCGACCTGTATCAAAGGTAAAGGAAATTGCCCGCCGGAAGATTGTGGAGGCATTTGGGGGTATTACGAATTGCTCGAAGCCATTAAAAATAAAAAACATCCAAACCATATAGATATGCTTGATTGGTTAGGGGGTGGTTTTGACCCAAATGAATTTAATATTGAGGAAATAAATACAAGGCTGAAAAAGTATTATTAGAGTGGGCAGTAGCAGTAGGCAGAAAGCAGAAAGCAGAAAGCAGAAAGCAGTAAGCAGGGACCTCGAACCAACAACCAATAACCCCAAACCAACAACCAACCTTATTATGGAAAAAGTAATCAGCAAATTCTATAAATCATTTGCAAACCTTGATGCTGAAGGCATGGCACAATGTTACCACGATGAGGTGCTTTTTGAAGATCCAGCTTTCGGTGAATTAAAAGGGGATAAAGCAAAAAATATGTGGCGGATGCTTTGCAATAGCCAAAAAGGAAAAGGGTTTAAGGTCGAATATTCAGATATAAAAATGACTGGACAAAAAGGCTCGGCGCATTGGGAGGCATTTTATACTTTCAGTAAAACGGGGAGAAAAGTCCACAATATAATTGATGCTGAATTTAAATTTAAAGATGGAAAAATCATTGAGCATATTGATGGGTTTGATTTGTACAAATGGTCGAAACAAGCATTTGGGATTTCAGGTTATTTATTTGGTTGGACTAATTTTTTTAAAAATAAATTAAATACTCAAACAAACAGTTTGCTTTCAAAATTTGAAAAAATAAATAGTATGACTGACAATGGCGATACATAATTTTGTAAGTTAAATCTCATAAGCTGCCTGTGCAAATCTGCATACTTGGGGCTTGTCAATATTAACCCGATTTAAATTCACCAGCATTCATTTTTTAAACACTACCAAATGGATTTTTCATTGCGTCCTTGGACAGAAAACGATCTCAGCAATTTGGTGAAATATGCCAATAATCCCAAAATCGCCAAAAACCTCACTGACAAGTTCCCGCATCCTTATACGGTGGAATTTGGCAAGCAGTTTATTACTATGGCCAATGAAAATTCACCTCCAACTGTTCTCGCCATTGATATAGCTGGGGAGGCCATCGGCGCTATCGGCATACATCCACAATCAGACATCCAGTGCAAAAATGCGGAAATGGGCTATTGGCTCGCAGAACCATACTGGGGCAAGGGGATCATTTCCAAGGCCGTGGCACGAATGGTTGATTATGGGTTCAAACATTTGACAATTGACCGAATATTTGCAAGGCCGTTTGGAACCAATATAGCATCGCAAAAAGTTTTGGAAAAAGCTGGGTTTGTGCTGGAAGGGCGTTTTGAAAAGACCCTTCATAAGCATGGTGAAGACTTGGACGAATTGGTCTATGCCGCAAGGCGGGGTAATTGGGTAGTAGATAAATCGCCTTCTAAACCATAACCAAAGTGATTATGAATATTACAACCATTGCGGTTACTCCCAAGATCAATGTGCCCACCGTTTGAATCTGGTTTCCCTGTTTGATATTCATTCCTGTAATCTGGGTGATTACCCAAAAAAAACTATCATTGGCATGTGACATAACTGCTGATCCGGCACCGATTGCCAGAACGGTCATGGTCACAGAAAATGGATCATCCAATCCCAAGAGCGACATCATTGGTGCTACAATGGAGGCCGTGGTAATCAATGCAACGGTAGATGACCCTTGTGCCGTTTTCAGACATGCGGCCAGCAGAAACGGAAAAAACAACCCAATATTTAAATCTGTAAAAAGGGTTGTTATTGAATCTGTTATCCCAGAATTCTGAATCATTTTACCAAAAATCCCTCCCGCACCAGTGATTAAAATAATGGGGGCAGCTGTACGCAGAGATTCACCGATCCAACCATTAGAAGAAAACACCTTCTCGTCCAATCTTTCTGGCAGCAATAATGATAGTAATACGCCCACCAACAAGGCTATCACAGGCGTTCCTAAAAAGGAAATGATTTGAATAAAAATCGAATCATTTAATTCGAGGCTGGGATAGTCAAGTACCGACTTGATGACAATCAAAATAATAGGAATAAGGATGGCCAATAGTGATTTCCAAAGCGTTGGTTGGCGCTGGTGTTTGGTGATGGGTTCAACATTATATGGGATCACAATTTTTGAAGCAATTCTTTTCGCAAACCAGTAGCATGTGGTCAATGATAATGCACTGACCAATAATCCCCAGCCTATTACATGGCCCAAGTCAGCACCCAAAATCCCAGCTGCCGCAATAGGCCCTGGAGTTGGGGGCACCATTACGTGCGTGGCCATAAGTCCAAATGCCAAAGCACCGGTTGTGCCAGCAAATGAGGCTCCAGCTTTATGTGACAATGCTTTGTTTAAAGGGTTCATCATTAAAAAAGCACTATCGGCAAAAACGGGTATGGACAAAATGTAACCTGTCACCATCATTGCCAGATGGATGGATTTTTCTCCAATCACTTTTAAGATGTGGGTGGCTATGACCAAGGCCCCGCCTGATTTTTCGAGTATAGTGCCGATGATTACACCAAATAAAATGATCAACCCAATTTTTCCCATTAGGTCACCAAACCCAGAATTGATAGATTCAATAATGAGATTGACTTCCATCCCTGTCATAAAACCATAGCCGATGGCCACTAAAAGCAAAACAAAAAAAGGATGGATTTTGAGTTTGACAATGCCCAAAATCAAGAAGATAATTGCAATGATTAATGCGAACAGGTAGGTCATTATTATTTGGATTGGGTTTTAGTTATTGTCCAAGAACCATTATTATTTATCGTCTGCGCAATATCCTATTTTTTTTGGAGATACTTCAATTTGGTATGGTTGCCAACTGTCCGCGCAAATAGCGACATGACATATGCACCTATTCCTTTATTATATCCTGCGAAATATCATCTATCCAATTGACTACAGTCATTGCAGCCAAATTTTTCACGCCTTATTTTTACAGATTGAAACCAATAAACTGGAAAATCATGAAATTGCAAACCATTAAAAATATCATGTCGTGGAACACACTTGCATGGTTGTTCTTTGCTTGCGCAATCCTTGGCCTAAAGAGTTTCACTTATACTTCCAATGCCACAGCTGATCAGGCTGCTTCCCCCATCACCGTTGCTTCTCATGGCGGAGACCCGTTTGAGTTGCTTTATTTTGATGTATTATGGAATGGAAATGAAGTCATCATTATGTGGGATGCAGTGAACGAGCTTGAACTGGTAGGCTTCCAGATCGAACGGTCTGAGGGTGGCGGGGAATTCAAGCGGGTCGGATGGGTATATAGTAGGGAATTATCGAGAGAGGTTTTCTACGAACATGTGGATCATGGAATTACACCTGCTGATGGCACTTATTTTTACCGATTAAAAATGGTCGAATTTGATGGCAGCATCACGTATTCGCCAATCACAAAAGCTTTACGGCTGTTACAATGACTTGAACATTAGAAATTAGACTTTAGATAATTAGACTTTAGGTATTTTGACGTGAAATCAATTTTGTGAATCATTGATAATCAAAATGTCTGATGTCTAATTGTCTAAAGTCTCATCGTCTAACCTCTAAATCCATCACCGCACCCGCTTCATTTCCCCATTTTTATAATTCACTAAATACGCTTCAGGATATCCCCGCATTTTTACTTTACGGAGTGCAATGTACGCATCGTCAGGAGTAGAATAGCCCCGCAATAGGACAATCGTCAATTCCCCTTTTGGAACATAAGTAGGTGTGCCCAGGTCGTCAACCGCGCCTTTGTCGAAGAAGTTGAGGTTGCTATATGCGGCCAATCGTATCATATATCCTTTCAAATCAGTTACTGCTGCCACAGGAGTTTCATATTGTTTAGGTGCTGGGGTGTTTTTATTAACTGCCGTTACCTCCCTGGTTTTTTCAATGATGATAAATGCACCATTGTACCCTTTCGCCCTGACCAGTTTTTGGATTGCTACTGCATCGTCCCGATCGGCAAAAACGCCAACCCTTACTTTGACCTTTCCTCCTTCATTTACCGAATAAACAGTGCCGATGTCACCTAATTTATCTTTGTAATCACCAATACCGGACATGTCATTGCTAAGTGCGGCAACTTGGATGGCATATCCTGGAGCTATGGTTTTGGAGGAGGAGGTCTTGTTTTTTGCTGTCGCTGGGGTTGGCGCTGAAAACATAATAGGTTCGCTTGTTGTGGTAATCTTTCCAGTCGCACCTACCGCCAATAAATCAATGTTCCGTAAAACACGGTTGTCATTGAGGGAGGTTTTTACGTTCAAAGTAATATCTTGAAAACCAGGTTTTGAGAAGCGCAAAAGATAGGCGGAGTTTGGTTTTAAAGAAATGAAATAGCCTCCTTGCGAATCGGAATAAACACTGGTAACATTGCCGGTTTTTTGGTCATTCGCAATAATTTTTACATTTTCCAAATAACGGCCATTACTTGCATTTACAGTCTTGCCCTGGTAGGCATTTTGGAGATTGGTTAGCTGCACCTCCAAGGTACGGCTTTGTTTCAGGCCCATCGATGTCAATTTCAAAGGTGTGTTCATATAGCCATCCTTTTTTATATAAACAGTACAGTTGAGGTCTTCCAACATCTGAAAATTAAACACCCCGTTGTCATTAGTATAATAAACCTCTTCTTCACAATCGGCGAAATCAATACTTGCTTCCGCAATTGGGGTGCCGGATGAAGCGTCCGAGACTTTGATGACCACATTATCTGTCTCTTTTTCCGCTTTGTAAATATCTTCGTTGCCTTTGCCACCTGCTCGATTCGATACAAAATAACCAATACTTTGAAGTCCATCGAACACAAACCCATAATCGTCATAAGAGGAATTTAGGCCACTCCCACCGTGGAATAAAGTTGCCCATCGTCCATTACTTTCTTCAGCCCTGAAAATATCGAAGCCCCCAAATCCTTTGTGGAAATCTGATGAGAGGTAAAGGGATTGCCCATCGTAAAATGGAGAAATTTCATTGCCAAGGGAGTTAACTGTCAGGCCTAAATTTTCGGGTGCTGACCATGAATTGCCAACCCGGTAGGAAACATAAATATCGAATCCTCCATATCCACCTGGCCTATCACTGGAAAAGAACAGTGCTTTGCCATCGGGAGAAAAACTGGGATACCCTGTTGAGTAGCTGGTGCCGTTATGGGGAAATGGGGTTGCATTGTTCCAATCCCCATTTGAATTTACTTCGGCAATATAGAGCGTTAGTTCCAGGCCACTTGAAGGTATTTGTCGGACACCTTCGGTATAATTATTTTTGGTAAAGGCAACCATGCGGCCGCTATTTGAATAAGAAACAGGCCCTTCGTTGGTGGCTGTTCCAAAACCCGCATGGAGGGCGGTTGGCATTTCGAGATAACCGTTCTTGTCGCGTTGAGTGATGAGCAATCTGTTTGCACCAAATGTCTTTCCACTGGGAGCATTGCGGCTGTCCCGGCTACTCACATCGCCCCTGCTGGAAGAATAAATGACCCGTTCTCCTTTGAATATAGCTGGGCCAAAGTCAGCAGATGCCTTGTTGAGGTATTCATTGGTCACTTTGTACCGGGCGGGGCCTTGGGGTGTCATGGCAAAATCGCATGCCTCAGCAAAGTGTTTGCCTCGAATCATAAATTTTGGATCATTGACGGCCAGTTTTTCAAATAGTTTTTTTGCAAGCTCATACCTGCCAAGCCCCTGTAATGTCAAGCCATATTGAAAAACATAAATGCTCTCAATTCCTCCATTGGCCAATGCGCTTTGGTAATGTGGCATTGCCTTTTCCAATTGGTTGAGGTGCCGGTAACAATCGGCGATTTTTACATTTGCTTCCCGGTGGTCGGGGTTTTTCCTCAAAACATCCTTATAGGAGTTGACCGCCTCGGAAAACACTGATAGTTCGTATTGTTTGTTGGCTCGTTTCAAAGATGCCTGCGAATAAACAGCTTGGCTGCAGATCATTACAGCAAGCATGACCAATAACATTTTGATATTTTTCATCATAAAAGGATTTAAGGAAAAAGGCACTAAAGGCGGGAGGAGCTGGCCATTCCAGTGGAACATGTGTTGAAGTGAATGATTGTTTGTAGTTGATATGTTATGCATCAATTTTCTCAAAGTTACTTACTCTAAACTTTATGACATTATAAGATCATTCTCCTTGAGGGGCATAAATAGTCATAAGGTAAATTAGAGGGCCAAAAATAGGTAATCCCCGCAAACATTTTCTTTGATAAACAAGTGATAAACGATAGGAAATCAAGATTCTTGCCTAACCTGTTTTTGCTAGTGGACAAAATTATTGATTGGCTTGGATCATTTGTATGTTTTTCAGGGTCTATATTCGGGTTTAAGAGTTTGATTCTATATAAATGCATATTGCTCGAATATTTTACCAAAGCAGTTACTTTTGCCACTTCCAATTTCAAACGAATGAAAAAAATCGAATTCCCTCTTCTGTGTTTTCAGCTCCAGCAAGAAGCTTTTCTGGGGTTGTTGGTCGGTACGGATTTCCAGGTAGTTGACAAATCGGTTAAGAAAGTCAAGGCCGTGTTGACCAGCTATTTGCAGAAAATGTACAAGCGGGACGGGGATTATCCTTTATTGGAAATGGAAGGGCCAGCCCTTAAAACCATCGAGGTTGCGGTTCGCCCTGCATATCAACAACAAGGCGGGGCGGTCTTCCCTTTGAAAAGTTCGGTAAAGGTGAGTTCGCCATTGGTATATGGAGAAGAGGAGGAAGGGGTTTACGATTGTCATTTGCCCGTTTTCAATTCTAATTTCTACTGTTATGACCTGCAACAATTGGAGTCCTTGGCAAAACATTTTATGAAAAGTGCTTTGGATGACATGGAGCCAGAAGAAATATTCCGATTGGCGCTTTATCCAAAACCAGAACTTGAATTTGTGATATTGAAAGTGAAAGAGGACGATTCTTTCAATTTTGATTGGAACAAGGAACAGCAGCCAAAAGTATTGGAAAGGTTGGCCGAACCATACCCTTATTCAAAATCGATACAACGCAACCTTAGTCCCTTGCCCGAAGCGGCCTGGGAAATGGACGATTATGTGGAGCAAGCCACAGAAATTATCTTCAAGCAGAAAGCAAGCCTGATAATATCAGGAAATCCAGGGACTGGCAAGAGTGCTGTTTTGAAAGCTACTTTCCGGAAATTGGCGACACTAGCGAAGAAAAACGACCTTAAATATACCTTTTGGCGTATCCGTGCGCAGCGGATAACCGCCACCAGCAAGTACCTCGGTGAATGGCAGGAAGTTATTGAAGAATTGGTGTACGAACTTGGCCGCTTCAACGGGATCCTATGGGTAGAGGATGTGGTGGAATTGATGCGGCAGGGAAGCAGCAGTGTTGAAAATAGTGTTGCGGCTTATATGCTGCCTTTTATTCAGAGCGGCCGCTTGCAATTGGTTGGCGAAGTGACACCACAGCAACTGGAAAGCCTCCGGCGGTTTTTGCCAGGGTTCGTGGAAAGCACACAAGTTTTGGAGATTGACGAACTGTCACCAAATAAAAACAACCTGGTCTTCGATAAACTAAGGGAATTTGTCAAACACAGCCTTAAGATAACGGTGGAAAAGGAAGCCACCGAAACTTCACTGCGGCTTTTGGGCAGGTTTTTTCCGTACGAAAAGTTTCCGGGAAAAGGCTTCCGGTTCATTGGGGAATGTTTGGGAGAAGTTCAATTGAACAAGAAAGACAAATTGACAAAAGAGGATGTTATTGCTCATTTTATCAAAAAAACGGGTATGCCGGAGCTTTTCCTACGTGACGGTATATTACTCGACCAGCAAGAGTTATCTGATTTTTTTACCGAACAAATAATCGGACAAGAGGAAGCCGTCCTGCAATTGTGCGATATAATTAAGGTGTTCAAGGCTGGGTTGAACAATCCCCACAAACCCATCACCACGCTCATATTTGCTGGGCCAACTGGTGTTGGAAAAACGGCATCGGCGCGGGCTTTGGCCAATTACTTTTTTGGGAAAGGCCAAAAACAATCCCCATTGATTCGGGTCGACATGAGCGAATTCCAGCACCCATCACAGATTACCCGTTTCTTGGGAGCTGGCAGGGAGCCTGGAAAACTGGTGACGGATGTCCGTGAACGGCCTTTTGCGGTGCTGCTTTTAGATGAAGCCGAAAAAGCAGCTCCTTCCATTTTTGATGCATTTCTTACGGTCTTGGACGAAGGTATGCTGGTGGATGCTTTTGGAAGGGTTACAAATTTCAGGAACTGTATCATTATCCTTACCACGAACCTTGGTGCTTCCAATCAACGCTCCATTGGCTATGCTGCCGAACAGGGTGGGGCCGCAGTCTATCAGGGTGCTATTGCAAGGTTTTTCAGGCCAGAATTTATCAACCGGATTGACAATGTTGTCATTTTCAATTCCCTGAATGAAGGACATGTTCGACAGATTACTTTTAAAGAATTGGCGGAGGTGAAAAAACGGGAAGGATTTATTAAAAATGGATTGAAGGTTGAATTCTCAAATAATGTTATTGACTTCCTATCAGCTATTGGTTTCCATGAAAAATATGGCGCCCGACCTTTGCAGCGGGCGATGGAGGACCACATCGTTAAGCCAATGGCAAAATGGCTTTTGCTAAACCCCTTAACAAAAAACTGTACGTTGAATGTTGACTTTGATAAAGAGTTGATAGTGAGCAGCAGTGCAGTAAGCAGTGAGCAGTAGGCAGTGAGCAGTGAGCAGTGGGCAGATTTCGGAATAAACTGCCTACTGCCTACTGAAAACTGCCTACTGCCTACTGCCTACTGAAAACTGAAAACTGAAAACTGAAAACTGAAAAACAAAAATATGCTAATACAAATATTCCAAATCCTTTCTATTATTATTCTGCCCTGGCTGTTGACAAAATTGACCAAGTGGATGGGGACGGAAAAACTGTTAAGTCCGGTTGTATTATGTTATGTTTTTGGAATTGTATTCTGCAACTTTCTTCCTTTCCATTTGGATAATAATATCTCCATTCTATTCAGTAAGGCAACTATTATTTTTGCGATTCCGCTATTGCTTTATTCTACTGACTTGATTGGCTGGTTCCGTTTGGCAAAATCTACGATCTTATCTTTTTTCTTAGTGATCGTAAGCGTGATGATAGGGGCGATAATTGTTACTGCTATATTTCATGACAAATTGCAGGATATTTGGTTATTGTCATCTATGTTGACAGGGGTTTTTATCGGAGGAACACCAAATATGAACTCGGTTGGAATGGCAATGGGAGCAGATGAGGCATTGTTTATAAAGTTAAATGCTACGGAATTGATCTGTGGTGGGATATACCTGATATTTCTGACTTCAATAGCGCATAGGGTTTATGGGCTATTCTTAAAAGATTTTGATTCTGAAAATAGGATAGTGGAAGAAACAGTGCTGGAATCAAGAGGATTTGTGTTTAAAGATTTTTGGATCGGCGTCGGCTTAACCATTTTGCTTTCTATGGGAGCCTTGGGTCTCACGAAATTATTGACTGGGGGATTGACAAGTGCCGGGTTAATCATATTATTGATTTCTGCGCTCAGTGTTGGGGCTTCTTTCATTC
Organism: Saprospiraceae bacterium; assembly: GCA_029263015.1. GTDB lineage: Bacteria > Bacteroidota > Bacteroidia > Chitinophagales > Saprospiraceae > UBA6168. The sequence continues at coordinate 14,080 of JAJCYI010000180.1, forward strand.
CAAAAATAAGAAACTTGCAAGGGCCATTTGAATTTGGGGAATACCTCCTCCTGATGTTTTGTGTAGCGATCGGGATGATGGCCGACCTGGGTGAATTATTTGAAGGTGGGGGCATCCTTTTGATGTTTACAGGGTGCTCGTGGTTGGTCGCTTTGACACTTCACCTGCTACTTTGCAAACTGTTTGGTATCGACCGGGATACGATGATGATTACCCAAACCGCCGGTTTCTATGGCCCGCCGTTTATTGGTCAAGTAGCAGCAGTTATGCACAACCGCTCGCTGGTGTTTTCTGGAATAATGACTGGCCTAGTAGGTTTGGCGCTGGCCAATTTTATTGGGGTTGGAATGGGTAACTTGCTGAAAATGTGGCTGGTAGAGTAGGTGTTGCTTTGTTAGCCTTATCAACGGATTACGGTGCGCTGCACCTCGAACTATCTTTACATTTTGATTTCTTCTACTAATGTTGCACCGCTCTGCGGCTATTACTGATAAGGTTAAACATAGCCGCAGAGCGGCGTAACATTAGTAGAAAATTAGCGATAAAGGTGCAGCGCACCTTAACTAATTTTCATATAACCCACGGGATTTATCAATGCATCTTATTCTTTGACAATCCGTCTGACAACCCTGCCATTATTTCCAAAGATCTCCAAGAAATAAATACCGCTATTCAGGTCGGACAAATTCAATTTTTCATGAAATTCACTGGAAATATGCTGGAAAAAATGACTGCTTACTTGTCTGCCCATCACATCCAATATCCTGATATTGACCTCAGATAGATTTTCATTTTCAAAAACAACATTCAACGACTCGTTAGCTGGATTTGGGAAAATGCGGAGGCTTTGACCGATGGCTGCCAACTCGTTTGTGGCCACCGTGCAATCTGCATTTGGATCAAAGGCAACCCCGATGCTGAATTCGTTGGTGCAGCCAGTTGTGTTGTCCGTTACTTCGAGCGTAAAAAGATTGACCCCGTCAAATGTATTGCAGAAGGAAGTCTCATTGGCATCTGGAATGGCGTCTCCGTTGATGTACCATTGCAATGAGAAATCATCTGGTAAAAGGTCGGGGTTGAGTACTTCAAGCCAATTCCCATCTTCACTGAAAGAGGGAGTTGCCGGAAGTGGCAATTCGAGGAGGGATAGCGCTTCGGAGACAGAACTGCATCCATCTGGGCTGGTGTATTCCACCCAATAAATGCCGCTGGAGGAAGTGGTGAAAGTGGAATCCGTTGCACCCAAAACAGCGATTGAGTCTTTGTACCATTGTAAATTTTCTGCGTAATCGGCTTCCAAGACCAGTTCCTCTCCTTCACAAATCTCATTGACTCCTGCTGGAATAATAATTGGTGGCTCAGGGATTTCATAAACAAAAACGGTGTCGGTAGATTGGATGGTAAACACAGGATGAATAATACTTAATTCCACTTTTAAGCTTCCATCTTCCAGTGTGTCATTCGTCATTCTATTGAAAGTAACCGTGCCGCAATGGTCGGAGCCAAAGAGGTCGTCGTCCCTTACTTCGAGGGTATAGTCACCTGGGCCAAGTGGAATATTTACGTTGAATGCTGAAGGTAACGGCGCATTATTTATTTTATCAGAAACATAAATCTCATCGCCTGAAGGATCTTTTATTTTTATGTAAAGTTCTGGAGGGGCATTCGAGATCGGAGGAAGGGATAGGTCATTGCACCCGGCATCCACAATCTGAACAGTGGTGAATTCATATTCAGAAGTATCGACGATGGCTTCGTAATTTATTTCATAAATACCTGGAATAGAATATGTTATGTCTCCAGGATTTTCTTCATTGGAAACTTCTCCGTTTCCAAAATCCCAAAAATAGTCAAACCCAGCATCCCCATTACTTAGGATCAAATTTTCAAAACTTACCGTGACCTCCCCACAGCCAACACTGTTTTGCAACCCAAAACCAGTGGTGGTGCTGGTAGAAGGAGCAATGTAAATAGACATGGTAAAAGAAGTGGACTGGTTGAGTGTAAGTACCTGAGCGGTTACAAAAATCTGCATTTCATAATATCCGGGGACCAGTGGCGTCCCACAGAATTTCACACAGCCATCGGTCTCATTGCCAGGATCGAATTCGAACTGGCTGGGCTCCCAACTCAATCCTGGAGGGACATTCAACATGGCAATGATAGTCAGTTTGCTAATGTTCAACCCCGCTGGAGTGCCGGGGTCAATTTCGTGGACAGGAGTTGTGGTTTTGGGCATCCTGAAGCTTACATCCTCGTCATAGGGGACCATCGCTTCACCATCAGGTGATGAACCCAAAAAAATAGTATCGGATGGTAGGGTGGGCAGGTCGATCACACAATTAGGACAACCACTCTGGGCTATTGAAAAATTTAAGAGTAAAAGCAAGAAAGCAAGGAGAGAAAATAAATGTTTGGTCATTATACCTTGAGTTGAATAACGGTGAAGACAATAGACATCGTTCCTAAATAAATTTAAGGCATGGAAACAAGGGTTTTTTTGTCAGACGAGGCATTTTTTGAAGGAATAGCCGAAGCTATTGCTGAAAAAGATAACGAAGTATGACGGAAAAAGACTGTTTAGCTGACTTA
>JAJCYI010000181.1 GCA_029263015.1 Saprospiraceae bacterium
AAATTACTTCTTTGCCGTTTGCCTCTTTTTCGAGAACCACTTTTGTTCGATTGTGTCCTTTACACGCAGAAAACAATAGAATTATTACAATTGCTTTTATCGTGGTTCTCATTTTTTCTTATTTCTTTATTACACACAACGTCCCGCGCCGGCGACGTGCCCAGCTTTTGCTGGGCATGGCCGCTGGCGCATTGTTCGCTTCCGTTTTCTTTTTATATTTTAATTGGTTCATGTTTCAATTTTCCTTCTTCATCAAAATAAAGTATTAGGGTGAATTTTCCTTTTCCATGACAATCTCTCTTTATATCTTTCCAATTATCTTTAAGATGGAGGAGTGCGAATTTGGTTTGTTTTGAAGATTTTCCTAAACACATAAAAATGACTTGCGTGTCTTTGGAATTCAATTCTGGGCTTTTAATCTCAATTCTCTCAATTAGTGCAATCGAATTTTCGCATGGGTATTCTTTTTTATCTTTTTCTGCATTTTTGAACGAAGTTAAAAATTCGAATTCATTAGATAAATTATTTTCGTGGATATTCATTGGTTCGTTAATTGGTTCTCCTTTTATTATTACTTTGCTTATTTGGTTTTTTACAAAGTATCTTCTCACACTATTTTTCGTTGTTGCTCCTGCAACTATCAAAGTTTCGGAACTATATTTATATTCATAATTTTTCGGGCTTACACTCACTCTAACCGTAAATTTATCATTCATCCAGTAATTGACTGCAATACCTCTAATTACTTCGGGAAGCCCAAGAGAAGCACTTGAAAACATGTTTGAAATTACTCTTGCTCCATTCATTTCTAATCCTGAGACAATTTCTCCCCATTGTTTTCTATCAGTAGCTGAACTATCCCATAGATTTGATAATATTATTGAAATAGAATTTTTCTTATTCAGCCCGAAAAAGTCGTTAAATTTCCTCCTAATGGCTAATACCCATATATAGCCAACAACAATACTAAATAGTACAAAAAGCAAATTGCCTAAAATGCTTATTCCCAAATCAAGTAGCTTGTCCATTTAGTATTTGTTTTTTTCTTATCGTGGTATTTTGGGTAATTTATTTTTCTTCCTAATGGAAGCGAACGTCCCGCATCCCTGACGTAGCCAGCTTTTGCTGGCTATGGACAGGGATGCAATGTTGTACACCGTATTTATTTCTTTAGGTAAACTGTTGCATTTATTTTCTCAGGATTGATGAGTTTCATTATCTCAAAACTGTCTATTTCAACTTGGTATTTATTGAATATTTCTAACATTGGAGCAATCTGAACTTTCGTTGCAAGCATCGAATTTTTCTCAATTTCTCTTTCTAATGAAATATATCCATTAAAATTATGACCAATACTATGACCAACATAAATAGATGACAGGTCTTCAACGATGTCACCAATTATATCGCCAATCCAACCAGATTTTACAGGTCTCTCAGAGTTAAGTATTTCATTAAGTTTACTCTTATCAACTTCAATTTTCGGTTTCGATTCCTTTTCAGGCTCAATTGACAACCAATAGTTCTTAAAAGCAGATGTATCGTCATTAGAATCTTCAGCTGTATTTATTGCATTCATAAAATCCACCCATTCCGACTCTGCATTACTTTTTGCAAATGCTCCTTCGTAATATTTCTCTCGAATTTTAGAGTCTAATTTATTATGATATTCATTTTCAAAATACAAAATACAACTTCCATCTTGCGGGCTTTCATCTACTAAAAACTCCCCACTAAATGGTTTTGGAAATAAATTTTTCATAAGTGCGGTTGACATTAATCCTAATTGACTACTGTTCAATCTCTTTTTTTTCATTTTCTATTTTTTTGTTTTATGGTGGACAACGGTTCGTGTAGCTGCCGTGCCGCCGTTTAGGCGGGATGGACAGCTACACATTGTTACCTTTTCGCCTTCTTTATTTATTCTTTACAAGTATTCTATATCTCTTTCATGTATAAAAATAAATCCGTCATTTTTATCTATTGATATACTTTTAATCCAGTTACCTTTACTGTCATACTTGTATTCCTTATTACCTCCGGTTTTCTTACTCAAATTCTTCAAATTTACCCGTGTTCTTTCAACTATATTTCCATATTTGTCGAGTTCATAAACTTCTTCATATCTCAATTTAATATCATCGACTCCGTTTTCTTCATCAATCTTTTTTAGATATTTATCACTATCGTATGTGAAAGTCTTTTTTTCCCATTCTCTACCATTCATTGCCAAATTTTCATGAAATTCACTTTGTTTCATACCGTTTTCATCAAATTTCATTTGGATTTTATAATTAAGTTTCCCTTTCTCTGAATACCAATTTTCGGTAATTTCATCATCATTATTATATGTGTATTTCTTGTAAGGGTATTCGTTAATTTTGTTTCCTTTTTCATCAAATCTAATCTCACTTATCTCAATTAATCTATTGTCTGCATATTTGTAGACACCTTTCCTCCATGGTGTTTCTTTATTCTTAGAAAATGAAACGGTTTCAATTTTTTTTCCATTCTTATCGTATGTTGAACCATATTTTCCGTACGAAAAATCTTTTACAACAATACCATTCTCAATTTTACCTTTGTATTCACTCACCATTATTGACTTGATATCTCCTCTTAAATTTTCATTTTCAAGAGGTGTAATAATCTTTTCTTGTATCAAATCTTTATGAGCATTTTTTTCATTGTTTCTATTCTCGACCTGACATGAAATTAAATTTAGGGCGATAATTAGATAAATCATTTGTTTCATGGTTTTTATTTTTTTTTGGTGAAAGGTAACGGTTTGTGCAAACGCCGTGCGCCCGTTTAGGGCGGATGGACGTTTTGCACTTTGTTAGGTGCCGGTTTTATTTTTTTATTTTTTTCAATTTGCCCGGTTTGAAAAACGGGTTTTAATTTTTAACCTGTCGAACCTGCC
>JAJCYI010000182.1 GCA_029263015.1 Saprospiraceae bacterium
GCGATGCAACTTCTTTAACGGCCTTCATGGTTGTTTTTTTTCTATATGTCTGGGAGCGGTTAACCGCTCCCTGACATATAGAAAAAAAACAACCTGACAGGCCTCAATGGCACATCGGAATATTTTGCATCGCTTCCCAAAAACTAAAACCCTCTGGCAGATTGAACTGTAACCCCCTAAATATGAGCAATATGGCCAATGAGGCCACGAATATGGGAAACAGTTTTTTTAATTTATTTCGCCACTTAAGGCTGGCAAATTGCCCAGCTGTTGCAACGGCCAACATGAGTGGAATCGTTCCTAATCCAAAAAGAAGCATATATAAAGCACTGCCTGTGATACTGCCCATGCTCACTGCTCCGACGATGGCCATATAAACCAAACCACATGGCAAAAACCCATTGACGATGCCAGTTCGGAAAAGTGCAGGAATGGAATTGTTTTTCAATAATTTGCCCAATTTCAATTTCACTAAAAAAAATATTTTTCCAATAATAGGGGCATTTAATAACCGGCTTTCTATATTTATAGAAAATAAGGCAATTAATAATAAAAATATTCCCAAGCCGATAGATAACCATTTTTGCATGCCAGCGAGAAAAACTCCCTCACCCAATATGCCAACTAATATGCCTAAGAAAACATAAGTAAAAGTCCTACCAAAATTATAAAGCAATAATTTTGATACCATATTTATCCGGCTTTGAGATTGCACAGGAAGTGCCAAAGCAATCGGCCCACACATGCCAACGCAGTGCAAGCTCCCAAAAAGCCCCATTATGAATGCTGTCCAAAGCATGATGTAAAAAAATTATGGTACTAGTTATTTTGGAAATTTGAAATTGAGAAATTATTAAAAACCTCCTTTCCGTTTCTGTAGCATGATTTTATACGGTAGGGATGTATATCACCTTTTTATCAAAATATGCTTTCCCTCCATGTTCCCATTTCACCTCCAGTTTCCAGCGACCAGCCACAATGTTTTCGATGGGAATTTCCATGCGGTTTTCCGCATTTAATTCGATAGGAAAATGTTTGTCGAGTTTTTTATTGCTTGCCCGATAAAGCAATAGGTTTCCATTGACACCTTCCATGCCCGTTGGAAATTTGAGGGAAATTACTTTTTCTTCTTTATTAAATCGGATCGCAAGCCCAGCTTCCAAGCTGCGGCTATTTTGCATTTGCTCATACCTGCTCTGGTAATTCAGGTCTTCTTCATAATAATTTTCCACGACCAGATCATGGTCGTACTGGGTGGATTTATAAACCTGGTAAAAGAGTGATCCGGCAAAAATGGTATAAAAAATAAAAATGCCAGTGCCCCAATTTATATTTTTCATTATTCTGAATTTTTAAATGTACAAAGTGAGAAAACAAATTCTCTCACCCCTTATTTTACAGGACCAAAAAAAGTGGTAGTTACCTCATCCACTAATTGGCCTCCTGAATAAACCTTTATCTTGATCTTGTTTTTTCTGCTCTTTAACTTATCCTTTTCCATTTCAATAAAAAAAGCACCTTTGGCCATTTGGTTGCCCCCTGCCACTGGGGGATCGCCAACTAATTTGATAAGACCAAACTCATTTACCAACTCGAAACGGAGGGGCATTTCATTTTGCGTTTTATTAAAAACCTGGTAATTGTAGAGATTACTGAGATGCGTGTCATCCACCTTCTGATACAACATGCCCGGCGTGCGCAGGATGACCGCTTCCACATCGCTGCGATTGCCCAAAAAGAAAACATTCGCAGCCAGAAGGATGGCCAGCACGACTGTATATGCAATTACTCGCGGGGTAAATATTTTTTTCCTTTGGGAAATGATCCCATTGTAACTATCGTACCGGATAAGGCCTTTTTCCCTTTTTACTTTCACCATCACTTCGTCACACGCATCCATACAGGCGGTGCAGTTGACGCATTCGAGTTGCACGCCATCGCGGATGTCAATGCCGGTTGGGCAGACTTTCACACAAAGATTACAGTCCACGCAATCACCAGTTATTTTGAAAGGTGTTTCGTCAACAATCGGCGTATTTTCAATGATTGCTTTTGGGTCGGCCTGGGAAAGGCCCATCATTTTTTCCAGAGAAATGTCTGGTTGGCGAACTGAGCTAGCTTTGCTTTTTGAACTGGGTTGTTTTTTCTGTTTTACAATTTTCCCCCTCGGTTCACCTCGCTCAAAATCATAAGAAACCTGGATGGTGTTTTTGTCGGTCAATACACCTTGCAATCTCCCATAAGGACAAATGGTGGTACAAACCTGTTCCCGTAATCTTGAAAAAACGCCATAGAAAGCACCCGTAAAAGCTATCATGGAAAAAAAGCCGACGGGGTTTTTTGTAGGTGGATTTGTTATTATTTCTGTGACTTGATCAAGTCCAATAATGTAACTTAAAAAGGTATGGGAAATTAAGATGGAAATGCAAATAAAGATAAACTGTTTGAGGCTTTTTTTAATAATCTTATCCTTTGTCCAAGGCGCTTTGTCCAACTTTCGCTGAGCATTGGCATCTCCCTCGATCCAATATTCTATCCTGCGGAAAACCATTTCCATGAATATGGTCTGGGGGCATACCCAGCCACAAAACAGCCGACCATAAATAACAGTAAACAAAATAATGAAGACCAGAAAGGTCAACATGGCAAACACGAATAGGTGAAAATCCTGGGGGGTGAAATGCACCCCAAAAATGATAAAATTGCGCTCAAGAATATTCAGGAGGACTAATGGTTCCCCATTCATTTTAATGAATGGCAGGCCAAACAGAACAGCCAAAAGTCCCCAACTTACATATTTGCGGGCATTGTAAAACCAACCCACCGGTTTTTTTGGATATATCCATATCCGCTTGCCTTGTTCGTCCACTGTGGCAATTTTATCGCGGTAACCTTCGGTGTCATTTATTTGTGGAGAATTGTCCATTGTTGCTTTACTGCCGGCTGTAAGGCACGCTGACTAAATAAATGTTCATTTAATCAGCGTGCCTAAGCTAAGACCAATATGCGGCACAGCCAAAAAGTAAGTTATTATTTAACGAGATAAAAACGATCGGACCGGCGCTTAACCGATCCGATCGAATTTAAAGCGCTGCGCAAATATTTACAGAATTCTTTAAAAACAATAGATTTGGAACTACAGAGAATTAACCCAGAGAATTCCTAAAGTTCGTCACTGTTTTCTCCTTCCCATTTATCCCCTTGCGGTTCTTTTGCATTTGGTGGGTCAGTACCTTGAAGAGAAAGGATATAGCTGGCTACTTTTTGCATATCGGAGGCACGTATCTGTGATTTCCACGAGATCATCCCTTTTTCGGGCACACCATATTTAATCGTTGCGAAAACATTTTTAATGCCCCCTCCATTAAACCAATATTCATCGGTCAGGTTTGGGCCAATGCCATTGCCCTCCAGGGCCATGCCGTGGCAAGGAGTACATTGAGCCTGGAAAATGGTTTGTCCTATGCTAAGGTCGGTGTCGTCAGTAAGGAGCGACACATTGGTTTCGTCAACAGCATCCGCTTGGTTCGCCAGGTGCGCCTTTACAGCTTCTTCGGCTTCTTTCATTGAAATCTCATACTCCTCCGCAGAGCTTAAACCATTGTCACTCATGTGGTAATAACCAAAATAGGCTACCCCAAAAATGATGGTGACATAAAACATGGCTACCCACCATGGGGGCAACACGTTGTCCAACTCCCGGATGCCGTCGTATTCGTGGTCGAAAAGGATGTCTTTTTCTTTTTCCATCGGTACCCGACTCCAGAAGTTTTTGCTATAACGCTTCCAGAAAGGTTCCTGGTTGAGGAGTTTCACCTCTTCCATTACTTCAATGCCATGTTCTTGCAATAAGCGGATCTTCTGCGCTTGCAGCAACATATTGTTCATATAAAATAATGCAGCGAATGCTCCCGCAATGACAAGTGCTCCGATCACAAGAACGGCATTGTTCAGCACCCAGGCCAGGGCACTTTCAGTAGTCATTTCTACAGTCGCTGGTTCTTGGGCAAACATCGCAGTCGTTAAAAACAGCAGAACTACTGTGAATATAATATGGGTATATTTATTTTTCATGACCATTATTTGTATTAGTTTTTACAACTATTGAGTCGTCCAATGGAAGGTTGGACATTTTATCTATAAAAGATTTGCTCTTGCCAAATATGGCTATTGCGCTGATGATGAAGAGCAATATGAACGTTAGCATAGCAAAAATGGCCATCCAATTGATGTCGCCTGCGTTTGCCAAAATATGTTTATACATTTTGATTGATGGTTGATGGTTGCTGATTTATTTCAGGAAATAAATCAGCAATCAAAAAATTTAGTTGCCCGTCTGCTTCGCTGGATTAATATCTGTTCCCAGTCTTTGCAGGTAAGCGATAATGGCAATGATTTCCTTCTTCTCCAGTCCTTCTTGTTCAATGCCCTCTTTCTTAAGGTTACCTGCAATAATACCGGCCTGTTTTTCTAAATCCTGTACAGCAATTTCATCATAGCGTGGCGGATATGGCGTATTGAGCGTTTGCAATACCCTGATTTTGGCAGCAGTATTGGATACATCCAAATCGTCTTCAATGAGCCAAGGATAAGGGGGCATGATCGAACCAGGGGAGGTGCTGGTTGGGTCGAGCATGTGGTTGTAGTGCCAACTGTTAGGGTACTTGCCACCCACCCGGTGGAGGTCAGGGCCGGTACGCTTGCTTCCCCAAAGGAAGGGCCTATCGTAAATGAATTCCCCAGATTTTGAGTACTCGCCATACCGTTCTGTTTCACTACGGAACGGTCGGATCATCTGAGAGTGGCAGCCAAGGCAGCCTTCCCTGATGTAGAGGTTACGGCCTTCGAGTTCGAGCGGGGTGTAAGGTTTTACAGACGCTATCTTCGGTACATTATCATCGATCATCAGCATTGGGGCTATTTCGACTAGTCCACCGATCAGCACAAGTACCAGTGCAAGTACAAGCATCTGAACTGGACGGCGCTCAATCCAGCGGTGCCAATGTTCGCCTTTGTGCCCTGCCATTGAAACTTCCCGTGCAGGGGCTTCAGCAGCTTCATTTGCGATGAATGTTCCTTGTTTGGCGGTTTTCACTAAGTTATAGATCATTACAAATACGCTGCCCAGGTAAAGGGTGCCACCGAGTGCGCGCATTGCGTACATCGGAAGGATCTGTGTGACCGTTTCAAGGAAGTTGCCGTATTTCAAAATACCTTCTGGCAAAAATTCTTTCCACATCAAGCTCTGTGTCCAACCTGCCCAATACAATGGGATGGTATAGAAAAGAATGCCCAAAGTGCCTATCCAGAAGTGGGCGTTGGCCAGTTTAATTGAGTACAGTTTGGTGTTGAATAGTTTTGGGAAGAGATAGTACAACATCCCGAATGTGAGAAAGCCATTCCATCCCAAAGTTCCAACATGCACATGGCCGATGGTCCAGTCGGTGTAGTGACTGATGGCGTTCACACTCTTGATGGCAAGGATCGGCCCTTCCAAAGTGGCCATACCGTATGCGGTGACTGCCACTACCATGAATTTCAGCATGGGGTCTCTCCGAACCCGGTCCCAGGCACCCCTTAGCGTGAGCAGCCCGTTCAACATACCACCCCAACTTGGAGCGATGAGCATCAAAGAGAAAACCACCCCAAGCGATTGTGCCCAATCGGGCAAAGCAGTATATAGCAAGTGGTGAGGCCCGGCCCAGATGTAGATAAAAATCAGAGCCCAAAAGTGTATGATAGATAGTTTGTATGAATAAACGGGCCTGTTCGCAGCTTTTGGGATAAAGTAGTACATCAGGCCGAGGTAAGGCGTGGTCAGAAAGAAAGCTACAGCATTGTGGCCGTACCACCACTGAACCAAAGCATCCTGCACGCCAGCAAATACACCATAACTTTTCCAAAATGTCACCGGTATTTCGATATTGTTGCCAAGGTGGAGCACCGTTACCGTTACCCAGGTAGCGATATAAAACCAGATGGCCACATAGAGGTGCTGCTCTCTCCTTTTCAAAATAGTGCCGAACATGTTGATACCAAAAACCACCCAAATCAAAGCGATGCCGATGTCGATCGGCCATTCAAGCTCAGCATATTCTTTTGCAGAAGTGATGCCTAGCGGTAGGGTGACGGCGGCGGCCAAAATGATTAGCTGCCAGCCCCAAAAATGGATATTGCTCAGCGCATTGCTGAACATCCTGGTCTTGAGTAGGCGTTGGAGCGAGTAGTACACACCCATGAAAATACCGTTCCCGACAAAAGCGAAAATGGCAGCGTTGGTGTGTAATGGACGGATACGCCCGAATGTTGTTTCGGCCAATCCTAAATTCGCAGCCGGTAAGATCAACTGAAATGCAGCGAGCAGGCCGACCAACATGCCGATCACCCCAAAAATGATGGTGGCATAGGCGAATTTCCTTACAATGGCATTGTCGTAACTGAATTGTTCTATTCTAGACATGGATATTCCGTTGTTAGTTGTTGGTTGATAGTTGTTTCGTTTTGACAACACCTATTGCCATCCTAAGCATGGCAATGGTCAGCGTGGCCAATAACAAGTAGAAAATAGATTGTATCAGAATCATGATTTTTTCTTTTCAGGTCTGGATAGGTTACCGACTGCCGGTTTGTCAGTTGTCGAATTGGAAGAAGGTTTATCATCGAAGAGCATCCTGATGGAAGGGGTGTAGTCGTCTTCATATTGCCCAGATTTGACAGCCCAAATGAAAGCTGCAAGAAATCCGACGGCGATGAGGAGGCTCACGATAATTAAGAGAAAAATGATGTTCATCTTCAATGATTGAGTTTAGAGAATACTTGGGGTTTGATTTCTAGCTAAAATACACTGCTTATTTGAGGATACCTGGCTACCGAGAGGCAGGCCTTGGTGGAATGAACAGTCATTATGTTTTGACTTTCCACCTTGATATATCAACAAATGAACAGCTTTTTCCTACAATCCCCAAATTATAATACTCTCTAATAAATAGCTGGTTTTAGACCACCTGAATTCGGCTGCAAGGTCGCACCACACGGAAAATTGCCAGATGAGTTCTGTCAGGAAGGAAAGATGATTTTTGTCAGTATGGCTGGGAGTGACAATAGGTTCTATTCAAATAACGTAACCGGAGGTTGTACTTCCGAAACTGATGGTCCAGAAGCACAATTTTTGGTTACGAATGGGGACAAAACAAAAAGGCAAGTCCAGGGTTGAACTTGCCTTTTTATTATCAAATTCTTTCATGTCAGCTCAACCCTCCACCAGCGTTCCTATAGTTTCACCCTGCACGATGCGGAGCAAGTTCTTGGAGTTGTTTATGTTGAAAACAATGATCGGGATATTGTTTTCTTTACAAATGGTAAAGGCCGTCATGTCCATTACACCAAGTCCCTGACTGATGACCTTTGCGAAACTCAGACGGTCGTATTTGGTAGCAGTAGGGTCTTTTTCTGGATCTGCGGTATAGATGCCATCTACCCTTGTACCTTTCAGGATTATATTTGCGTTTATTTCGCTGGCCCGCAGGGCAGCGGCAGAATCGGTAGTGAAATAAGGGCTGCCTGTGCCGCCCGAAAAAATAACGACCCGGCCTTTTTCCAAGTGCCGGATAGCCCGGCGGCGAATATAGGATTCTGCAACTTGTTTCATTTCAATGGCTGAGATCAACCTTGTGAAAACACCCGCTTCTTCCAAGGCACTTTGCAAGGCCATGCCATTGATAACAGTGGCAAGCATACCCATGTAATCGCCCTGTACACGTTCGATGCCAGAGTCGCTAGCCTGAAGGCCCCTGAAAATATTTCCGCCACCGATCACTATGGATACTTCAACACCGAGTCCGATCAAGTCTTTTATTTGGTTGGCATAATTGATGAGCATGCCAGGGTCTATACCAAACTGCTTTTCTCCCATCAGGGATTCTCCACTGAGTTTTAGAAGGACTCTTTTGTACTTTACTGCCATGAGTAATTTTGAGTTTTGAGTGAAGGGTTCTAATTTCTTTTGGTAAAATTAGCGATTGCCAGACTGCTAAAAAAAGCGGCATAAAAAAAGGCGAATTAATTGCTTAATTCGCCTTCTCTGAGATCAGTTGGTCAACCTAATTCTGCATGTTTGAACTCGGTAACGGTCAAATCCTTGTGCAAGCTTTTTAAATAATCACTGACAGACATTTTGCTGTCTTTGACATAAGCTTGTGCGAGCAGGGTGTTGTCTTTGTAAAACTTACCCAATTTGCCCATTGCTATTCTTTCGAGCAATTCTTCAGGTTTGCCTTCGCCCCGTGCTTGCTCTTTGCCTATTTCTATTTCTTTTTCAATGGTAGCAGAGTCTACTCCATCTTTATCTAATGCAACTGGGCGCATGGCTGCCACTTGCATGGCTATGTTTTTACCTGGCTCGATGTATTCGGTCCCTTCCATGTTCAAGGCAACAAGAACGCCCGCTTTGTATCCCATGTGGATATATGGCAAAATTTGTCCTTGACCAGCAGCAGTTTCGATTTTTGAGTAGTGGCTAACTTCCAGTTTTTCACCTATCACACCTATCTGTTCAGTAACTTTTTCTCCAATGGATAAACCATTGTCAAATGACAATGCGTTTAGACTTTCTACTGTTTCTGGCAAATTGGATAATGCAATATCAGCGATTTTTCTTGCAAAATCCACAAAGTCTTCGTTCTTGGCCACAAAATCAGTTTCGCAGCTCAAGCGCACCAATACACCTTTATTGCGGTTGCTTGATGTTGCAGCGATAACAACACCTTCCTTGGCATCGCGGTCGGCACGTTTTGCAGAAAGTTTTTGGCCTTTTTTGCGGAGGTACTCAACGGCTTTATCAAAATCACCGTCAGCTTCTGTAAGGGCTTTTTTGCAATCCATCATACCTGCCCCGGTCATGTCACGAAGCTTTTTAATATCAGCGGCTGTCATTTCTATTATTAATTTAAATGGTTAGTAAATGGTAGTTGTGGAGTGACTAAGTGAATAGTGATCGGGGTTTACTAATCACGGCTCACTAATCACTATTCAAAAATCATCCTTCAGCTTTTACCGGCTCCTTTTTCTGCGATTTATTGGACTGGCGTTCAGCCAACCCTTCGCGGATCGCATCTACGAGGTAGTTGGTGATGATGCCAATTGATTTTGAAGCATCGTCATTTGAAGGAATAGGAAAATCAACTTGTTTTGGATCAGAGTTGGTGTCAACCATTGCGAATGTGCGGATACCCAAGCGCTTGGCTTCTGCCACTGCCAAATGTTCGTGCATAATGTCAACAACAAATACAGCGGCAGGAAGGCGCACCAGGTTTTCGATACCACCCAGTACCTTTTGGAGCTTCACGCGTTCCCTTTCGAGGGTGAGGCGCTCCTTTTTGGTCATGTTGGTAGCAGTACCATCTGTGAGCATACGCTCAATGGATTGCATTTTTTTCACAGAACGTTTGATGGTAGCAAAATTGGTCATCATACCACCTAACCAACGTTCGGTAACGAAAGGCATTCCAACTGATTGTGCAGCTTGTGAAACGATATCACGTCCCTGTTTTTTGGTAGCCACAAAGAGCACTTTCCGACCTGATTTTGCAACAGCACGCATAGCATTAGCTGCACGTTCCAGGCATTCAGTTGTGCGGTTCAGGTCAATGATGTGGATACCTTTGCGCTCCATGAAAATATATGGAGACATTTTAGGGTTCCACTTCTTACGCATGTGGCCAAAGTGTACACCGGCATCGAGTAATTCTTGATATGTAGGTTTTGCCATTTTAATATTACTATTGGTTCTTGGCTATAAACTATTAGCCGATTGAAAGCTAACAGCCGATGGCCAAAAGCGGAATTAACGTTTAGAGAACTGGAAGCTTTTCCTTGCTTTAGGTTTACCGTATTTCTTACGTTCAACTGAACGTGCATCACGGGTAAGCATTTTCTTGCTCTTAAGTGGTTTGCGGAATTCTTCATTAAGCTTCACCAGTGCCCGGGCGATGCCCATGCGTATTGCTTCTGCCTGTCCTTTGAATCCGCCCCCTTTTACGTTAACCTTTATGTCGTAAATATTGCTTTCAAGTTCTATGGTGGCAAAAGGATCAGTCACACTTGGTTGGATGTGCATCTGAGGGAAGTATTCTTTGTGGTCTTTGCCATTCACCAAGATTTTACCTGTGCCTTTGGTCAGGTAAACCCTTGCTATGGAACGCTTCCTCCTGCCGATTGCATTTATCATTTCCATGTTAAATATAAAATATTGCTCTTAGCTTTTAGCAGTTGACTATCGGTTATGAAACCAATAGCTAACGGCCAAGAGCCAACGGCTGTTAAAAGTTAAATGGTTGGGGCTTTTGCGCTTGGTGAGAATGTTCGCTGCCTGCATAAACAAACAACTTTTTGTACATCGCACGGCCCAATTTGTTTTTTGGCAACATGCCACGAACGCCATGTTCGATGACGGCTTCCGGTTTCCTCTTAAGGAGGCTTTCAGCGGTTTCCTTTCGCTGGCCACCTGGGTAACCAGTGTAACGGACATATTCTTTTGCAGCGACCTTGTTTCCGGTGAAGCGGATTTTGTCAGCATTGAGAACGATCACGTAATCACCAGTATCTACGTGAGGTGTGAAAGATGGTTTGTGCTTGCCCCGTAATACATGAGCGATGCGGGAAAACAAACGACCTGCCGTTTGTCCTGTGGCATCCACCACGTACCAGTCGTGCTGCACTTCTTCTTTCTTCGCTGACACGGTATTATAACTCCGAGTATTCACGATTAATCTGTTTGATTGACTGTTTATAATTGATTTTTGCCAAGAGCTGAAAACCAATATTTGACAGCAAGATTTAACTATAATGGTTCGTTAACCAGACGCTTTTTCCAAAGCGGGTGCAAAAGTAAATTTCTTTGTTGTAAAAACAACCTCTTTGACAATATTTTTAACCTTGTAGCTTTGTAACTCATTGAAAGACAATGGATATTTCGCACAAAAATTTTAGACATCCCTGTTTGTTGAAATTTTATGATGCCTCTGCAATCCTGTTTTGAAGATATTTTAGTGCATTCATACCTAATTGAAGGCAGGCAGCCCTATCACACTGATTGTGAATTCGGTCAATAGATTATTGATAGAAGAGCGGAATAAGAAAAGTCCTTGCAAGTATGCTCGCAAAGACTTTTTTTGTTGGCCCACAAGGACTTGAACCTTGAACGACAGTACCAAAAACTGCTGTGTTACCAATTACACCATGGGCCAATCCTTAACTGCTTTTAGTCCCTTGCGGGAAAAGCGGGGCAAAGGTAAAACGATTTTTACTTTTTAAAAAGTTCCTTTAAAAAAAACATCATGCCGCTGCCAACAATTTCCTTGACCACTCAGCGAACAGCTTTTCATCATTCAGGACATCATAAAGCCATTCATGGTATTCCGGAAATGAGGGCAGGTTGTTGTGCCCGCCTTCTTCAATTGGAAAGATTTTGATACGGTCAGGGTTAATGGATTGCAACAATTCACTTTGATTAAAAGGAATCAGGCGGTCCTTCTTGCCGTGAATGATAAAAACCGGGCAACTCACTTTTTTTAAAAAATAATCGGTGCGTATCTGGTATTTCAGCAACCATCGAAGTGGCAGGAAAAAAGCATAGCGGCGTATCTGATACAAGAAACTGAAATACGGCGAATCAAGTATGAGCATTTTGGGTTTATTCCAAGAGGCGATCCGAGCAGAGACACCACTACCGAGGCTTCTTCCATAAACGATGATATTTTCTTCACCATATTTTTCTTCCAACCACTGGTAGACGTGTTGGGCATCGTTATAAAGGGTCACTTCCGTCCTTTTGCCGGAACTTTTGCCCATGCCCCGGTAATCCGCCATAAAAAAATCATAGCCTTTACTCACAAAGTCTTTGGCAAATTTTCCCCACCCTTTCACGCTTTTTGAATTGCCTTTTAGATAATAAACAACACCCCTTGCATTGGGCACTTTGAAATGTAGGCCATTTATATAGCCCCCATCTTCCATTTCAAAGTGCATCTCTTCAAAAGGAAACGGGTATTTGTATTGAAAGGAATTTGGAAGTATTTCCGGTCGGAAAAAAAAGAAGTCCTGCATGAGGTAAAAGATCAAGCAGACGGAAAGGTAAACAGCAAAAGCAGTGATTAATATCGATATCCAATCCATTGTTTAACGTTCCTTGTTTTGCTTAATCAACAATCATTCTTCGGAGCGTGAAAGTAGTGAAGTTGAAAAGAAAATGCAAACCGCCTACTTGTTTGGCAAATATTTTGCAAATGACAACCTACTTGACACTTTTGATTTAAATTTATGGGAAAAGGCAGAATAAAATTTGCCTGCTATCCTTTTTTGCGTCATTTGTTTTGCCTGCTTGAAATAACAAAACTCTTCCCAATTAATGTAGCAGGCCTTCTCTCCACAACACACAAAATGTCAATAGTTCAACCTGAGAATTCCCTGTAAGGTATTGGTCGATGTTCGACCGTTGACCAAACCACCAGTATTAGCGACCTCCCCCCTTCCCTGATTAAATTGGTAACGGAAAATCGATGAACAAAATACCAACAAGCAAGTAGCTGTGCCTCCCTTCAACTCAGCCTATTCCGAAACTATAGATATCCATGAACAATGAACGCCAAACATTACATTCATTTCGTCTTTAGCCTCCTGCTATTTTATTCTTTTTCAACTACCGCTTCTGAGCGCGTGCCATTTCGCTTGGCTGGGAACTTGCTGCTCATCAAGGCCACAATCAATGGGCAGACCGGTGACTTTATCTTTGATACCGGCGCTCCAGAATTAATAGTCAACCAAGCACATTTTGCAGGAGTACGAGTTCCTTGGGCACAGGTCAGCGTGGTTGATTTTCATGGCCAGGCCAGTGAAGCCGGGTATTTTCCTATACATGATTTTGCCATTGGTGGCCTGGAGATCAAGCAACAATATGCTTTGAGCATTGACTTGAAAGCGGTGGAACAGGTTAAGAATATATCACTGTTGGGCATCATCGGGTATTCCGTCTTGAAAGATTTGGAGATCGTGTTTGATTTTGATTATCAAGAATTGATACTTACTCCTATTAAGAATAAGAGAACACCAACAATGTCTGATGCCCAGCAGTCTTTAGCTGTTTTCGATCTTCATTTGAGCGGGCATATTCCATTTTTGGTTACACAAGTTGGTAAAAAGAAATTCCGCATGGGCATTGACTCTGGTGCGGAGGTGAATATCCTCCACCAGCGAGCGAATAAAAAAGCTAAGGTTGATCTCAATGGTGCCCGAAGCATACGAGTAAAAAGCATTTCCCGAAAACAACAAACTGCCAAATCTGGCGTGCTGACCAACATGTCGATTGATGGTTATGCCACCGGCCCTCTCGAAATGACAGTGCTTAATATCCTCCCTCTCAACGAAAGCCTTACCATAGACCTTGATGGTCTCCTCGGTATTCCTTTTTTGAAAAAAGGTAAAATGGCCATCAATTATAAAAGACGGAAACTATATGCCTGGCCACTGGAAGGAAGCATGGTCAATCAAGACTTACCGGATGAGGGGACTGAGGTGAGTTTGGAGTGGTAAGCGATTGCAAAACCCACAGCAGAACAGGTAATACGATTAACACAACTTGTTTGATAGGACTTTTATTCCTCAAAATAAACTCCCCTGTCCATCCACTTCAAAATCAATCGTGTCGCCAGTTTTTAGCTTTTCAGGAGAAGCGACTATTTTTTTAGCTTGTGGAGCAGGCTTTTCGGAAACGACCTTTTCTTTCGTTCCGCTGATTTTCAGTATTTTATATTCCCCTAGTTTGTTTCCCAGCGCTTTCCAGCCCTTCACTTCAATGAATTCAGCGAGGTTCAGTTCTTCCTCGTGCTTTTCATTTTTTTGTTTGTAACTGTATTTTACGATCGGCGCTTGGGAGGCAGTAGCAAAATAGAGCTTGGATAATTTATGATCAGCGATAAAGCCATAGCGTTGGTCGGTTGATGTGGTTTCTATCAAGAATCGTTTCACCATCGTCCAACCCCTGTTGCCATCAAAATGAACGGCAGAGATGGGAGTGTCCGGATCGAATTTGCCGATGTGAACCAAATCTTTGGGTTCGTAACGGCGTGTCATTTCAATAAAATTAAGCTCATAAGTTCCATCTTTGTAAATAGCGAGAATCGCTTCACCAGTATCAAACTCGCCGAGGAACAGGCCTCGTCCTTCTGTATTGAGTCGGCCACTTACTTCATCCATCCACAATTTCAAAGCACCAATGGTAGAATGGCCCGCTTCTTTCAACACCACTTTTTTTACCGGATACTTGGTAACGATATTACCGCCAGATCCCCGTCCTTTTATATCCAAGTCGCTAAAACCATAATCAAATATTTTGATACGGGCAGGGCTGGTTGGACTAAGGCTTATGGTGAGGAGTTCGGCCTCGCCGTTGGGATTGGCAGAAAAGTAAAGTAATTTCGATTTCGGGTCGCCTTTTGTCAGATCGTATGCTTTATCACGAGTGATGGCAGTGACGTTAAAACGCTTGGCCATCGCACGGCCAGTTTTTCCATCAAAGTAGATCAAGTTGTAAGTCGTTCTATCATCTCCCTTTTTCCAAACATCGATATGGATAATGTCTTTCCCGACAAATGTTTTATCTGCAATACGTGAGACGAGGAATTTGCCATCCTTCCGAAATACAATGATGTCGTCGATATCCGAACAATCGCAGACAAATTCATTTTTTTTCAAGCTTGTGCCAATGAAGCCTTCCTTGCGGTCAACATAAAGCTTGGCATTATTGGCGACTACCTGCGTAGCCTGGATGCTTTCAAAGCTGGTAATTGTGGTTTTGCGCGCGCTGCCTTTGCCAAATTTATCCAACAACATCTGGAAATAAGCAATGGCATATTCTACCAAATGTGCAAGGTCGTGCTTCACTTGCCGAAGTTCTTCAATGATTCTTTCGATCAGTTCGTCCGCTTTGAAAGAATTGTATTTTGAAATTCGTTTGATGCGGATTTCCGTCAGTCGGGTGATGTCGTCATCGGTAAGGTCACGTAGCAGTTCTTGCCTGTTATCACCTTTTTTTGCTGGATCAAAGGGAGTTGCCACATATTTCCGCATCTCCCGGTAAATGGTTTCTACCACTTCTTCCCAGCTTTCACATTCCTCTATTTGGTGATAAATGCGGTTTTCGATAAATATTTTTTCGAGACTAGAAAACAGCCATTTTTCTTCCAGTTCGTGCTTGCGGATTTCAAGCTCCTGACGCAACAAGTCTTTGGTATTTTCCGTGCAGATTCTTAGAAGATTCTCAACCTCTGTAAATTCAGGTTTATTGTCAACAATAATGCAACAGTTGGGGGAGATGGACACTTCACAATTGGAAAAAGCATACAAGGCATCAATGGCCACATCTGGCGAAACCCCTGCGGCAAGTTCGATGGCTATTTCAACATGTTCAGCGGTATTGTCATCTATTTTTTTGATCTTGATCTTGCCTTTCTCAACAGCTTTTTGAATGCTATCAATTAAGGAGGAAGTGGTAACGCTATATGGGAGGTCTTTTATTAACAGGATGTTCTTTTCGCCCTTTACAATAGCTGCCCGCACTTTTACTTTTCCACCCCGCTTCCCGCTGTTGTATTCACTTACATCAATCGACCCCCCGGTCATAAAGTCGGGGTAGATTTTCACCCTTTTATCATTTAAAATATCAATCGAAGCCTTACAGAGTTCAATAAAATTGTGTGGCAAAACCTTGGTAGAAAGTCCCACGGCAATCCCATCAGCCCCTTGCGCTAGCACAAGAGGAAATTTCATGGGCAGGTTGATGGGTTCTTTTTTCCGCCCATCATAACTGAGTTGCCATTTGGTGGTTTGCGGATTGAAAGCAACAGTCTGCGCAAATTTGGTAAGCCTCGCCTCAATGTACCTCGACGCTGCTGCAGAGTCGCCAGTGCGGTAGTCGCCCCAGTTTCCCTGAGTGTCGATCAACAGCTCCTTCTGGCCAATGTTCACCAGAGCATCGCCAATGGCCGCGTCACCATGCGGATGATATTGCATGGTGTTACCAATAATATTGGCAACTTTGTGATAGCGGCCATCATCCTTTTCGTTCATGGCATGAAGAATACGGCGCTGTACAGGTTTCAGGCCATCCTCAATAGCAGGCACAGCCCTTTCAAGAATCACATAGCTTGCATAGTCAAGGAAATAGTCCTCGTACATATTGGAGATGGTGGTGATGTGGGCATTTCCATCACCATTCAAGGGCATTCCGTTAGCTTTTTTATTCTCTTGTTGTTGATCTTTTTCGGCCATGATTCTAATGCGTAGGCAAGTAAATTCAGTCGGAGAAAATGGGTTGGCGTAAAACCTCTCCCAGATTTATATCTTTTGTAAAATTGATCTGCAAAAGTAAGAATTCGTTCCTAATTTAAAAAACAAAATGTTTTTATAAATAGAAATGATTTGTTTCTAAATAATCCAAGTTGCGATAAAAACAGATCAAGATTAAAGGGTCTATTGGTTTAAGGTCTTTTGGTCCTTCGGAGCGTCTTTATACCAATAAACCGTTAGACCGATTTTCTTTTCAGATATGGAATCCTCGTAACTTAAGTTAATTAATAAAAGAATTTCACTCAAAATGGACAGGTAAATCTGAAGTTTTGATAGCGGAGGATATAATAATTGCAATACATTGGCGACCCAACCTATTTCTTTTGTCATCTGTCTTACTTCTTGGTTTACAAAAAACTGATTACCTTTCCATTTCAATTTTTTTTAAAAGTATTAGGCTTTTGCCATTAAGGAATGAGATTTAAATAAAGTGTGCAAGTAGGCAAAATATTATTGTGCCAATCGAGGCGTCAAAACGAGCGTTATACCAAGTATAATAAGCGTTTTGACAACAAAGAGCGGCGCAAACCTGCCTGCCGGCAGGCAGGAAGATAAAGTATAGTTGTATATTTTATTTAGAACTCATTCCTAATCCATTTAACAAAAGCAGCATCCTCTATTATCGGCTCGTTTTACAATCAGCATTATTTAAAGCCCAATGAATATAAACGATCTGGGCTTCAATAAAGAAGAGCGGGGAGGGGTGCTCAAAGAAATCAGCAACTGCATGGACATTGCAATACCATTCGGTTATCAAGAAGAGGATCTCATCACAGCCTGCATCCACAAGGAGCGTTGGGCACAGAAAATGCTTTATGAAGAGCATTATCCGAAGATGATGGGAGTGTGCCTGCGTTATGCAGGTAGTCAGGACGAAGCGCTCGACATCCTGCACGAGGGGTTCATCAAGGTTTTCAAAAACCTCAATAAATATGAACCTGGCACTTCGCTCAATTCATGGATCAGGCGAATCATGGTCAACACGGCCATTGATTATTACCGCAAGATGGTACGCCGCCGCACAGAGGATATTGAAACAGCTTATGGCGTCGGATCCAAAGATGCGGATGCCCTGAGCCAGCTTTCAGAGCAGGAAATTTTGGAAGCAATACAAGAACTTTCACCAGCTTATAGAGCTGTATTTAACTTGTACATAATCGAAGGTTATTCCCACAAGGAAATTGCAAACCTTCTCGAAATAAATGAAAGTACCTCACGATCAAATCTCGTTAAAGCCAGATTAAAATTACAGGCCAAACTGATGGCCAAGAACAAGATCTACGATGGAGCTAAATAAGGAATTTGATAAAAAAATACAGCAAAATCTCGAAAACCTGCAAGCAGGTTTTGACCCAGCTAGTTGGGAATTGTTGGCCCACCGCATGGATTTCGATGCACAGCAAGAAGTGGATGACCTGTGGAAAGGACGTCTGGGCAACATGGATGCAGCAATCGTCGCACCAAGCAGTTGGGAAGCTATGGAACAATTGATTGAGGCGGAAGAAGCAGCCGGACAGATTGAGGATGAAGTTCAACTTGATTCCATCGCTTATGAAAAACTCCGCAATTTTGAAGTCCCCTTCAAAAGCCACCACTGGACATTGATGGCCAAACGCATTGAAGAAGAATTTTCACTGCGCCATAAATTATACAGGTATAAAGTTGCTGAAATAGCCTTAATGGCTTTGTTTTTATTGACGTTTGTTCGCTTCATGCCACTCATGGGCGAGTGGTTCGGTCCAGAAGAATCAAGTCAACACCAGCTGGAGCAACAGGATGCCACGCCAACCGATAACATCAAGCACAACTTTGATGACCAAAAGCAACAAAACAGTGGAGTTTCGAATGGCCCAATTGCGGAAAATGTTGATCGCAATTCCCAATCACCGGAAGTTGTTGATATTGATCGGCTTCCCCCCGTTGACTTTGGGAGGATGACAAATGAGCAGTTAAACAATAACCGCTCCTTGGCCTCACTTCCAATTTTGGAATTATCTACACCTACCTCTACCTTATTACCTGCTGATAATATTGAGGAAAATATTGCTGGAAGAATAATAAAAGATGAGCATCCATTTAAAGACGCTGTTGACAGGAGTGGTCAACTTGATAAAATAGCTACTATAGGTGTCGGGATGCTTGACCCTGGCCATATTCCGAAACTGCCACCAATCAAAATAAATCCGCTCAAAAAACAAAGCAACCTTCGTTTTAGCATTTTCACTACTGCTGACTTCAATTATGTCCTGACCCCATCCGACCAAATCAGTGTGTTTGATACGCTGGTGAAAACAGCTCCGAATGCCACTTTGGCCAGTGGCTATGGCGGGGGCGTTATGCTCGGTTACAAAATGGGCAAATGGGAATTTCAAACTGGTGGGATTTATTCCTTCAAACGCTATATCCCGAATACGCCGATCTTTATTTTTGAAACCCTCAACTATTATATAAAAGAGGATTTCCACGGCATCCAACTTGACATTTTCCAACTGCCGTTAAATGCCCAGCACCATTTCAAAAATACAGGCAAGTGGCGTTTTTACGCGTCTGCCGGTGCTTCAGGCCATTTCATTACTTCTTCTATTTATGAAATTGGCTATGAAAGATTAGCACTAAGCTCCCCAAACCCTCCAAGTTCACCTGATGATACCAAAAGCATCCGTGAAGAAAAAAATTTCCCTGATGGCTTGCTCGACGGAGGCAGTTTGGGCGACAATTTTTACATGACCGTAAATTTCGGCCTTGGTGTTGAAAGGTTCGTCGCTCCTAAATGGGCTATTTTCTTCCAGCCAAATTATCAACACTACTTAATGTCCAATGGAATTGGCACGAACAAGGACAAGATTTACACGACTTCGTTTTACCTCGGGACCAAGTTTAATTTGAAATAAGGATTGAACGCAGAGGAACGGTGATAAAATACAAACCTCCGCGTCTCTGCACCTCTGCGTTCAATACTCAATCTCTACCGCGGCACTTCTATTTTTTTCAAAATATCTTCCACAACGTCTTTCCCGTCAAACCCTTCCATTTCCCGTTCGGGGGTCAAGATGATGCGATGGTTCAGGACAGGATAAGCAACAAACCTAATGTCGTCGGGCGTGACGAAATCTCTACCGCCCATAGCTGCTATGGCCTTTGATGCTTTCAAGATAGCAAGCGAAGCACGGGGGGAAGCACCTAAGAAAAGGTCGGCATGGTTGCGGGTATGATGAATGACCTCTGCTATATAATCCAGCAATTCTTCCCTGATCTGTACCTGCTCCACTAATTGACGGCATTGGGCGATGCCTTCCGCATCGAAAACCGGACAGACATCCTCTTTCACTTTTTGACTGAAGTCATTGCGGAAGAGGCGGAGGATGGACTTCTCTTCTTCAAGCCCTGGGTAATCCACGTTTATTTTAAACAAAAAGCGGTCGAGCTGCGCCTCTGGCAATTTGTATGTTCCTTCCTGATCGATCGGGTTTTGGGTAGCCACAACGAAGAAAGGTAAGCCCATTTTATGTGTATCACCATCCACGGTCACCTGGTGTTCTTCCATCACTTCAAAAAGGGCAGCCTGAGTTTTGGCAGGAGCCCGGTTTATTTCATCAATGAGGACGATATTGGAAAATATAGGCCCAGCGTTGAACGAAAATTCCGAGGTCTGCATGTTGAAAATGGTCGTTCCGACCACATCACTCGGCATCAGGTCGGGGGTGAACTGGATGCGTGAAAAGTCCACTGCCATCGTTTGTGCCAACAACCTCGCTGTCAGCGTTTTGGCGATACCAGGCACTCCTTCTATCAATACATGGCCATTGCAGAAAATAGAGGCAATCAAGAGATCCATCATTTTTTCCTGTCCAACGATGACCTTGTGGAGTTCTTGTTTTATATTGATAACAGCATTAAAAACGGGAGATAGGTCAAGTCGGTTTTGCTGCCACACGGGGATGGCCGTTTCTTCCTCTACAACTTCTTCTGTTGGAGGCTGGGAGCTTTTTTCTTCGGGTTCGGTTGGGTCGAAATGTTCGTCTGTCATAAAATTTGGAATTGGGTATTCAGCGGTCTTCTATGACCGTTTTATGCTGTGCTGGTTATTTTTTTTCTTTGTTTCATTCCCAAATCAAAGGAATTTGAGAATTGTTTTTCTAAATACACTTTCGCTATATTGTTCAACTAATTCGTATTTATTATCTCCTTGATTTTCAAACTTAATTAACAGATCACTTCCGATTTCATAAGATTGATTTTCACCAATAAACATTGCTCTTCCTCCACTTATTCTAACCCCAAAATCTCTGAGTTCAAATTCCATTTCAGAATATGTTGAAAAGTGCCTATCAAAATTGCACTTATTTGTCGAAATATATTCTTTGACATAAATTCTTTTTCCCTTTAATGATTCACAACCCTCAAAAAACGATATTAGCTTCTCTTTTAAATCTTGGCTCATTGTCTTTATTAATCGTTTTCTCCATGGATCAAGCCCCCACCTCTTTTATCAAAAAGAAACCATCACTGCCTTGGGGTTGGTAAAGTGGCATTAAGATGAGGCTGTCTTCTGGTGATTCAATCGTCCCGTGGCGGTCATTTGCCAAATGCTCTCCCTGCTGGACAGGTTGAAAATTCCTATAACCTGGCAGCATTTTGAACTCATCCAAAGGACCGATGGGATGGACTTTTATTAATGCTGCAATTTTAGGTAAATCCTTTGAGAATTCCCGCAACAAACGGTCATGGCGGTTTTCGACATCGTTGGCACTCACACTGCCCACACTTCTCATACAGTTGATAATGGCTGCGATGCACCTATTAACAGATAGGTGATCGTTGTGCTGGCCTGCCTCAAAAGCAACCCCTGTTACTTTTCGTGGGTAGGCGTTGCCAAGGTTCAAGTAGGAAAAATTTGCTTCCGTAAAAAAATGAAGCGTTGTGCCTTGAATAC
The DNA here is from genome assembly GCA_029263015.1 of Saprospiraceae bacterium. Taxonomy (GTDB): domain Bacteria; phylum Bacteroidota; class Bacteroidia; order Chitinophagales; family Saprospiraceae; genus UBA6168. Next base: position 21,332 of record JAJCYI010000182.1, read on the forward strand.
CCTGCAACATGCCAGTAATGACGGGTGCGTTAAGTTCCACAGCAATCCGAATGCTTTCGGGGTCATCGGTAGCAATGGAAAAAATACCCCCTTCCGCAGAAGTGGTATGCAGGTCGAGGAGGATGACACTTTCAGGCTGGTAAGTAGTTATTTCCTCTTTCAGAATTCCCAACAGTTCTTTCATCTCCCGATCCTCTGAGTGGATTCCATTTTCCTGAGTTTTGAGTAGCCGCTTGACATTATTAAGTGTCCATTGCCTGTTCAGATCCCTGATGGTATTTCGCCTACCGTTCCGATAAGCTTCCACGTTGCCGAGCAGGCCAATGATTTTCCCCTTATAATAAAAATCAGGATTAGAAATCGGCTCTTTTAAGAGGAGTTGGAAAATAATTTCCAAAGCTTCCACCCCGGCAGGTTCGTTGCCATGCATGCCTGCCATGCATATCAGGAGCGGACCTTTTTCTGTCCCCTCATACTCACCAATGATATGTTTATTATTGTGTCTAATGCTTTTAGGTTATTCAATCACCGTTCCTTATTTAAAAAATCAATGAGCCGTTGTGCTACCTGCTCTTTTAATATTTCATCCTCGACCCATACATGGACGTGCCCAAAATAACTCATACCAAGATAATTTGCGCTTTCCTTGAAAGGCATGTCGAAGCCCTCCGTCAAATCATCATGGCCACTACAACTGACCACACCCATTGATTTTCCCCGTAAAGAACGCCCAAGTTCCTTTTCCCAAATCAAAAGATCGGAAATCCGGTCAAAAAAAGTTTTCATTATGGCACTCATGGAGTACCAGTAAACCGGGGTTGCAAAAATAATGTTTTGGTATTTAGAAGCTAACTTTTTCATCAAAGGAAGGAAGTCGTCGTTACAGTGATTATTGTCATAATCAAAATAGTTGATCTGGTAGTCGTTTAAGTTCACCAAGTCATAGCTAAATTCTTCTGATATAAAATCAACCACCTTGCGCGTGTTCCCGTCACTCCTCGCACTACCCAAGATGACGACTGTGTTATGATGACTGTTCATTTTTTTAAAATATTATGAGGCTGTTCCCCCTCGCAAGTATGCGATCCAGCAAAAGAATGAAAATAACTAAAATTATATTCACTCATTCACGACCAAAGGTCGGAATTGGCCATCTACCACTGCACTCAAAGGTTGAAAAACCCGTCCGTTCCAAACTCCAAAAAGACTAAATGGATGGCCGCCGCTAATGGCCACCGTTTTCCACCCCAAGTCTTCGTCAGCTAATAGTTGGAGTTCTTTGTTTTGCCGATCAATAAGCACAAAATTATCATTTTGGTAAACAGGAATCGTGTTTTTTAAAAATGCTGGGAAGAAAGAAAGCCAAGGATTGGCGCTGAGCGCTGCTGCGTAATCATCGGCAAATGCCGAAAAGTTAGTGTAGCCGTTTTTCAGGTCAAAAGGCCGATCGACGTATTCAAATTGTTTGCACAAAGCTCGCTGAGGGTAAGCGGAAGGGTAGAATGCCACTTCCCCGCTGAGTACCGTTCCCAATTTATAGCTCGTTTCATATGTATTGTCACCCCAAGCAAAGTCAAGCAGTAGCACATTTTTACGACTTTCTTCACCGACCAGCCAAGTACGACGGGCAGTCAGGTTGCCTTCTTCTTCTGTTTCTGTTTGCCCAGCCACCAGCCAATGATCCTGTAGTGTGTCTCCCTCCTCCAAGACATCGCCCTTTTTGAAATTCATACCAGAAAGGTTGAGCAGGTCGTCTTGCAATGGCTCAGGGAGTTGTTGTATGTTTTGAAAACCCTTGACAATCAGGTAGATGTCGCCGAGTTCTGTCAGTAATTTTTCGTGCCAGTTCTCAGCTCTCATAAGCAATGGGAATTGCCGAATGCGTCGGGCGATACCACCCAATTTAGCATCCACCATGCGCGCTGCGAGATTCTGCCAATATTCTTGGGAATGTCCTTCCAATGTGGCAAGCCCCTGCCGGAATAGGTCAGTCAACCAGCTTTCCAACTCAGACAATCCTTCGTCCATTTGGAAGAGGCGTTTTTTCCGAGCCTCTTTTCGCTTTTCAGCAAGTGCAGCTTCTTCTTCTGGACTGCGTTTTTGGTTTTTGGTTTTTGGTTTTTGGTTTGCTTGTTCGTCCCTCTTCTCAATCCAACTGTTCACCCAATCGGGCGGATCGGTTACAACTGAGAATGAATCATTGTTTTTTGAAAACAACAAGAGTAAGCCAATGCCATGTTTACAAGGTTTCCGCCTCACTGGACACGAACACCTGAATGCTGGCCCCTGAAAATCTACCTGTACTTTAAAAGGATCGGCTACATAGCCATAAGTTCCCCAAATCGCCCGGCCATTGCCTTCCAGGGTATGCCAGATTTGGGCATGTGCCACAGACTTTGAGCGCTGGGCAGTGCCTGAGTCAGGGGCGTAGGAGAATATTTTTTCAGGGGTCAGGTTCATGAATGACGGTGGGTTTCTTTTCCAGGCAGATGAGGTGACAAGTCTTCTTTTACCATGTTCCAAAGGTGCAAAAAATCCTGCTAATTGAGCATTGGATACTCAATTAGCAAGAAAAAGGGTTTTAATTAGAGAATTCGCAGCGGCTTTTCTTACAGAAAAAAGTTGTTCAATTATCATAAAATTCGCCACCTGATTAGTTGGCAATAATACAAGCCCCTTACTTTTGCCCCATGAACACAACTCAAATTGAAACTGCCCTGTCCGACCTGTTCGAGCAGTGGGCCGGCGACCGGCCAGAGTTAATGCTTCCTCTTGCCCCATCTGCTTCGCCCCGCATTTATTACCGAATGTCGAGAGGGGAAAAGGTGGCCGTTGGGGCATACAACTCGGACCGAAAGGAAAATGAAGCCTTTCTCTGTTTCTCCAAACATTTCAAAGAAAAGGGCCTGCCAATACCGGACATTTATATCGAAGACCTTAGCCGGAACGTCTATCTACAGGAAGACCTGGGGGCGACAACGCTGTACAGTTACCTCTTGCAGGCTGGAGAACCGTTCCCTGATTACCTGGTGCGTATTTATAAAAAGGTGGTGGAAAAATTGGCCGTATTGCAAGTAAAAGGCGGCGAAGGGCTGGACTTCAGCGTGTGTTATCCACGAGAGGCATTTGATAAACAAAGCATGCTCTGGGATTTTAATACATTCAAATATTATTTCCTGAAATTAGCTAAAATACCGTTTGATGAGCAGCTAATTGAAGATGACATGCACCGGTTTGCTGAATACTTGCTGACGGCAGATTGCGATCATTTTATGTTCCGAGATTTTCAGACTAGGAATATAATGATCCGAAATGGCGAACCTTATTTTATTGATTACCAAGGAGGTAGGAGAGGTGCACTGCAATACGACCTTGCCTCGTTGCTCTATCAGGCGAAAGCCAATATCCCCAATGACATCCGCAAGGAACTGGTTGACCACTACCTTGATTCGCTGGAAAAACTGGTCTCTGTTGACCGGGAAAAATTCTTTGAATATTTCTATGGGTACGTCCTGATGCGGAGTATCCAGACTTTCGGCACCTATGGTTTCCGTGGCCTTTTTGAACGAAAGGAGTATTTTATTAAAAGCATTCCTTTTGCTATCCGCAATGTGAAATGGATTCTGGAAAACGCCAGTTTCCCAGTCGAAATGCCCGAACTGAGGGAAGCATTGGAAAGCATCGTTCAATCCAAGAAATTTGAACCTTTCGATAAAATAAAGGCGGCCTCCAGTCTGCTAACCATAACCGTGAACAGTTTTTCATTTCTTAAAGGAGTTCCTCCCGATCCTTCGGGGCATGGTGGGGGGTTCATTTTCGACTGCCGATCCATACACAATCCTGGCCGCTATGAACCCTATAAACGCCAGACGGGGCGCGACGAACCAGTCATTAATTTCCTGCAACAGCATTCCCACATCACGGAATTCCTGAATCTTGTTTTCCTGATCGTTGACCCAGCGGTGGAGAACTATATCGAGAGGAGCTTTACCGATTTAACGGTGAATTTTGGTTGTACCGGCGGCCAGCACCGTTCAGTATATGCAGCGGATCATTTTGCCAATCACGTGAAAGAAAAATATGGAGTGGTGGTGAAACTACAACATGTGGAGCAAGAGCGGAAGGAGTGGAAGAATTGAGAAATCAAAATGAAAATCAAAATGAAAAGGCTTCATTCTCATTTTGATTCTCATTTTTATGCTATTTCTATAACGGCGGAATTCTCAAAATCTGTCCTGGATAGATTTTGTCTGGATGCTCCAACATTGGTTTATTAGCCTCGAAAATAACAGGGTATTTCATGGGGTCTCCATAAACGTCCTTTGCGATTTTAGATAGTGTATCGCCGCTTTTCACTTCATGGAACACAGATTCTGGCTCTGGGTTGGTGACGGTGATATTGTCACCAACAGAGCCTACGCCTGTTACATTTCCGAGGGTAAGAATAATTTTTTCCCTGTCTGCATTGGTGGCTGTGGAACCAGACACGGCAATGTGATCTGCGAATCCAATGTTGAGGTTGTTCACTGGAATGCCTAAGCGGCTAATTTCAGCTTTAAGTGCATCAGCCTTGGACAGCTCAACAGGAGGTGTTGGTGCTGCTTTGTCTTTTTTCCCAAAAAGGCTTTTCCCGGCATTTTTGATAAATGAAAATAATCCCATAACATTTTATGATTTTAATGGTGAATGATTGAAAAGCGAATGTATGATTGTTGGAAAGAGAATCCAACTTGATATTTGTCAATCAAGATTTTATCATCGTTACGAATACATTCACAGAACCAAGTTAGGACGACGAAAGGAGTTTGGGTCACTTTGGTCGAGGGTAAAATAAAGAGGCCCGGCGCAGTGCGCCGGGCCTTCAAACAAACATACTATGAGAAAACAACTTGAAGATTGCTTTTGTATTAAAAAGAGTCTCCAAGGAATATCTTAACAGAGATATATTAACTTTTGTTTGATATTTTCAAATAATTCTCAAGCGCTGTTGTCATGGAAGGTACATTAGGCGCTGGGGCTTGGATATTTAAGAGCAACCCATTACCTTCAATCGCAGAAGTTGTTGACTTCCCAAAACCTGCAATCCGTGTTGCGCTTTGTTTAAAATCAGGGAAATTTTCATAGAGGGCCTTGATGTCGAGCGGGCTGAAGAATACGATAATATCGTAATAAATATTTTTCAAATCACTCAAGTCACTGGTCACGGTTTGGTACATCATCGCCTGTTTCCAGTCAAAGCCATTTTCTTCGAGGAAAGCACCAAAATTACCTGATCCAAGATTAGATGTTGGCAACAAGAATTTCTCTTTCTCTTTGTGCTTCATCATTGCGGGCTTGAGATCGAGCACAGACCTGACACCGGCAAAAACTTTCCGCTTCCGGTAAACAATGAACTTCTGGAGGTAGTTGGCAACTGCCTCCGTTTTACAGAAGTATTTGGTGTCTTGCGGCATCTTGACCCTCATGTCTTCACATAGGCGAAAAAAATGGTCAATTGCATTCTTGCTGGTAAATATAATGGCCGTATAATCATCCTGCTTGATCCGTTGTTTGCGGAATTCTTTGGCGGATAATCCTTCTACATATATAAATGGCCTCCAGTCAATTTTCAGGTCGTATTTTGTTTCGAGATCAAAGTATGGGGAACGTTCTGGTTGAGGTTGCGATACCAATATCGACTTTACCTTTTTGTAAGTTTCCTCCATCACTTTACCTTTAGTTACTTCCATTCGAAAGGATAAATTTTTTGTTTCTCAATTTAGTTGTTCGAAGTTGCTTTCTCAATACACTTCCAAGAGTTTAATGATGACAAGCAGAGGTGCAATTTCGACGGCGCAAAGATACAAGAAAAAGTGGAATTTATGCCAGGCAAAAAATCGGTTGGCAATCAATAACCCCCGTAATCCCCTGAAAGCCAAGAGGGCCACGAGCAAGCCAATGGTAAGATAAATGAAGCCGACCCTTACATTTTCGGGAGCATAGGCGGCGAACAAAATCAAGGGCACCAGGAATATCCCGGCTATAATGTTGAACACTATTATTGTGAAATTATAACGGCCTACTTCTTTCTCGATCGGGAATATGTACCTGACACTGCTTAACATTAAATGTTTGGTAGCGTAAAACGCTGATATACCTGAAATGCAGAGCATCAAAGTGCCAAAATTTGACTCTGCAATCTTGATGTTGAAATATTTCAATGCAATGAAAGTAAAGATGCTTGCATTGATTAAAAACATAGTATAAAGGATGAGGTTGCCAACTCTAACACCGGCACTTTGTTCTCGAAGCAGTTGGCTCAGTAGGTTGTCATTGAGGAATGCTTGCCACAATTTCCCAATGAATATCCTAAAAATGGTCATGGTCAAAGTAAGCATGACCAACATGGTCACAATGGTGAAAAACAGGAATTGCTGGTACAGTTCTTTTTTCTCTTTGGACGAGAGGATGCTACGTGGGCGTTTTATTTGGAACTGGGGTGTGAAATTGGTGGAGCTACCTTCAGAGGGGTAAATATTTAAAATGTCGAAAGGGTTGGAAGAAGTTGAGATGGTGATCGTGCTATCCTGCGAATCAGTTTGGGGCAAGCGAGGCAGCAGGTCAAAAGGACTTGCAGTCTGCTGTCCAAAACTGGGAATGCAGATAGAGAGGCAGAAAGCCAAGGCGATGAAAGACCTTTTTGTAAAATCGAGTTTGTCCATGATTTTGGATGATCGCGTGCAAAAGTAGCTTTTCCAGTTCCGATTTTGATAATTTGTAGCCGATATTTCCAGTGAGGAACGGTGCATAAATAAATTGACGTTTTTGGGTGAATTACCTGACTGCCGTCAGGCAAGTTTTTTTTCTCTAACGAGGCGAAAAACGCAGGCATAGCAAGTCTACGGCGAGCCTGCCGGCAGGCAGGCAGGTATTTTGAACAAAGTTAGGGGAAGAAAAGAAACGGCCAAAAATGGTAATTTATTTTTGAATTGTTCCCAAGGTGCAAAGGCGGTGTTAATAGCCTGTTAAGCATTTCCAGTTTGGCAAAACAAACTGGTATTTTGTTTTCAATATTGGACCAGAAGTGGAAGGCTGACGCGAAAAAACCTAAGAGAGCTTGTAGCCAATTGATGGAATTATGGACAAGCTTTAACCCATTTGTCTTTTTCAACTGTGTTGCATGAGTAATAATACTATAAAAGGAGTTGTGATTTTTGGATCCCTTGCGATCATCGGTATCATTGCGATACAAGCTTACCTTTTAATCAATACTTGGGATGCCGAGGAAAAAGAATTTGAAGAAAACGTCATTATCGCCCTGCAAAATGTGGCCGACCGATTCAAGGAGATGGGTAGTTCTCCACCGAAAATTGACCTCATCAACCAAGTACTTTCCAACTACTTCATTGTCAATATAAATGACAATATCCGGCCTGAAATCCTTGAATTTTTTCTCCGCACAGAACTTGAACACATTGGCCTTCGCGAAGATTTTGAATATGGCATCTACAACTGTAATTCGCGTGAAATGGCATATGGTAAATATATCAGCTATTCTCCGGGAGAAGAAACAAACCTTACCTCGCAATCAATTGAACTGCCGGTGCCAGAGGACGAAAATCTTATTTATTATTTTGGGGTGCGGTTTCCGAACCGAACATCCCAGATCCTTAGTAATATGAGGTTGACCCTGATTTTTTCGACCATTTTGCTGGTCACCATCTTATTTTTTCTGTACTCCATGTTTATCATTTTACAACAGAAAAGGCTTTCTGAAATGCAGAAGGATTTTATCAACAATATGACCCACGAGTTCAAGACGCCGATTTCAACAATAAAAATTTCTTCCGATGTTTTCTTAAAAAGTCCAGAAATCGCTGGCAATGAACGCCTGGCAAAATATGCCCAGATCATTCAGGAACAAAATACCCGCCTGAACAACCAGGTAGAAAAAGTACTGCAACTTGCCCGCATTGAAGAAGGCAATTTTAAACTGAACAAAGAAGGTGTTGACTTGCATCAACTATTAGCGAGCATTATGGAAAGTGTCCGTTTGAAAGTCGAAAAACAAGGGGGTACACTTGAGTGTACTTTGAAGGCTGAACGCCCCATTGTTTTGGCCGACAAACTTCACCTTACTAACATCATTCACAATTTGTTGGACAACGCGGCCAAATACTGCAAAGAAGTACCCCATATAACCGTCAGCACCAGCAGCAATAAAAACAGTAGAGTAGAGTTGGCTATACGCGACGAAGGGATTGGCATCAGGAAAGAAAACCTTACAAAGTTATTCGATAAGTTTTATAGAGTGCCGACCGGGAACGTCCACAATGTCAAAGGTTTTGGCCTTGGCCTGTTTTATGCCAAAAATATTTGCGCAGCACATAATTGGAAAATCGTTATAAATAGTGAACCGAATAAGGAAACTATCGTATCTATTTTGATGTGAAGCATGTTCGTACCCGTTATTGAAAATAAAAAAACTGATTTCCCAAACTGAAACCTGAAATACATCAAGAGATGAAAGCACACTTATTATATGTAGAAGATGACGCCAGCCTTGGATATGTCACCCGAGACAACTTGGAATTGCAAGGCTACCAAGTGACCCATTTTGAAGATGGCAAGTCGGTACTCAAAGCCATTGACAACCACCAATTTGATCTTTGCATCCTCGATGTAATGCTGCCTGGGGTGGACGGTTTTACCATTGCTGAAGAAATCCGGAAATATGACACCCAAGTACCGATCATTTTCCTCACGGCCAAGTCATTGAAAGAAGACAAGATCAAGGGGTTGAAACTCGGTGGCGACGACTACATTACCAAGCCGTTCAGCATTGAAGAACTTATACTGAAAATTGAAGTCTTCCTTCGCCGCAGGACAATCGTGGCTCCCAGCCAGGCCACCAACTACCGACTGGGCACTTATGAATTCGATTATAAGAACCTCGAACTCAACAATAATGGGGATTCGAATACGCTCACACAACGGGAAGCCGACCTTCTCCGGCTATTTTTGGAACAACCGAACCAAGTTATCAAGCGCTCAAATATCCTCGAAAAACTTTGGGGTGAAGACGATTACTTTTTGGGCCGCAGCCTCGATGTATTTATTTCCCGCCTCCGCAAATACCTTAAAAATGATGAATCCTTGAAAATAGAGAACATCCATGGCGTGGGGTTTCGGTTGAAGATGTAATTATTGCACGGCTCCAACGCTTCCCGGTTTCATTGTTTGCATTACATCAAACTGTGAAACCGGGAAACAATGGAGTTTTTTTTGGCATTGTTTTTGTCTTTATATGTGTTTTGAGGATATGCCAATTAAAGATTTTCCCAGAAGGGGAATGTTCGTTTTTTTAGGTTATTAAACCTGCTATAGAAACTGTGACAGACACTGGCTTCCTTTTTAGCCTTCCACACACTTCCCAATATTTTCCCACAGTTTTTTAGAAGAATTCATGAGTCACCAATATTTTTAGGAGCTGTTCCTTAAAAGGATCATCCCTAAAACTGCTCTTTTTCTCATTTCTTGAGTACCCACACACCTGCACTAACATTTTAGGAAACTACACAACATGCTGCACCGTCCGGTGCAACAGGAAACTACAACCTGAAGACTTTGAAAAGATATTAGTCGGTTTCAAATTCGGTGCAGGCTACCCATGCTATATTTTGGGGTCTGCACTTTTTTTCGCCCAGGAAAAGCCAGCCCCCCTGCTTTCCTGAGCGAAAACCAGAATTGGAACTCCCCCTATTTGCAAAGCGGCTGGAAACATGCCTCCCATTTAGTTTCCGGCTGCTTTTTTTTATTTAGGGAATTAGAAATTAATAAGGGGCGCATGGTGGCGTAGTAATTTCCAATTCCCTTATTCTCCCTTTCCAACTATCACGCACGGTACTTGCCCCAAATCCCAATCAATGACCAAGCCTCCAGCGAGCCGCTGGGTTATTTCTTTCCCGTACATTATTTCGGTTAAATAAAGCGCTGCTTCAAAAGATTTGGCACCACCGGCAGAGGTGATGTACTTGCCATCGTGAACAAAAAGAACACTATCTCTGACATCAAGGTGGGGAAACATTTTTTTGTACTTTCCAATATCGCCCGGAAAGGTGGTAGAAACAACATCATCCAACAATCCTGCTTTGGCCAAAACGAATGCTCCATCACAATGGGAAGTCACAAACATGGCATGCTCTGCCGTTTTCTTGACAAAATCGATCATGGCATGGTCATCAAGGTCGGAGTCGAGGTGGTGTTCGGCACTGGGCACAATAAGTATATCGATAGGCGGAATTTCGTCGGTGATATAGTTGTAGTCGGGGAGCAAGCGGATGCCTTCAAAACTGGTGATTGGCCCTAAAGTATTGGCCACCAGGAACGTATTCATGCTTTTGATACTGTCTCTAAAAATGGTGTGTTGAAAAATGTCATACGGAGCGGTCAGTTCGGTATTGTAAACACCATCCATAATGAGGAAAGCAGCATTATACCGCGCAGGTTGGATGTCAGGCTGGCGGGCAGGTACAGAAATAGCATTTTCATTTGAAGGTTGCTGGCAGGAAAAAAGGCAAAAAATGAATAATGTTGCAGTGAAATATTTCATAATTGGAAATTTTCCGGCAAGTTATAAACCGTTCCTTTAAAGTTGCAGAATGATCTACACCATTTCAAAAAAAGACAGAAACCTATTTGGAGAAATCCACCTAGATGGTTCAAAAAGCATTAGTAACCGGGCGCTCATTATCCGGGCTTTGGCTGAAGGGCATTTCGAAATAAAAAACCTTTCCAAGTCGAAGGATTCGGAATTGATGCAAAGCTTGTTGGCAAGTAAGGAACAGGTGCTGGATGCCGGTGCAGCGGGAACTACTTTCCGTTTTATGACAGCCTATCTTTCCTTGCAACCGGGCAGCCAAAAATTGACGGGAACGGACAGGATGAAACAGCGTCCAATTGAAATTTTGGTGGCGGCTTTAAAAACACTGGGTGCGGATATTGAATACCTTGACCAAGAAGGCTACCCACCATTGATGATCCACTCAGCAAAAGGCATCGGGGCAACCAATGAGTTGGTCATGCCCGCCAATACCAGCAGTCAATATATCTCAGCTTTGTTGATGATTGCTCCAAAACTACCCAATGGACTGACCATTGCCCTCGAAGGCAAAATCGTTTCCCGGCCTTATCTTGAAATGACGCTTAAGATGATGGAATATTTTGGCGTGAAACATAGCTGGGAAGACAATCGCATTCATATCCCTCAGCAATCATATCAACCAAGGGATTTTCTGGTGGAAGCCGATTGGTCGGCAGCTTCTTATTGGTATGCGATGGCAGCTTTTTCTGATGAATGCGATCTAACGCTTCACGGATTGTTCGCGAAAAGCGTGCAAGGTGATTCTGTATTAACGGAAATGATGAAAGGGTTGGGGGTCACTAGTGAATTTCGGGGAAATTCGGTCCGGTTGCAGAAATCGGTTGAACCTGTCATGCCACTTTTTGAATGGGATTTTCTGCCTTGCCCTGATCTTGCCCAAACATTGGCCATAGTTTGTGTTGGGTTAGGAGTGCATGGCTTATTTTCTGGGTTAGAAACCTTGCGGATTAAAGAAACGGATCGCATCCTGGCGCTTCAAAATGAACTTGCCAAAATGCGGGCAATGATGACAAAGCTACCTTCCCGTTTTTCAAAAACCTCTAATAAAGAATTTTACATGATTGAGGGTGAGGCAGTGCTGGGAAATACGCCAGTTTTCGACACTTATGAAGATCACCGAATGGCAATGTCATTTGCACCGCTGGCACTTTTGGGTGAAATAAAAATAGAAGAACCTGATGTCGTGAAAAAATCGTACCCAGCGTTTTGGGAAGATTTGAAACAAGTTGGTTTTGAGATAAGTGATTGATAATGAGGAAACAATGCTATTGCAAAACTATTTTTTTTTGAATGTGGTATTTAATTTTTTTCTTTTTATCCTACTTCTTTTCAGAATATTCTTACCAAATCGGATATTCGTCCACTTGAAAGTTTGCGATCTTCAAAAATAGTCATGGATAAAAATTTACCAAACCTGTTTTGGGGTCAGGGAAAATCCCCAAAAAACTCAAGTTGCTTTTTTATTAATCAACTGAGTTTCCGCATCCTCCTCGCCATTATTTCATTGAGCTTAATTCAATGTAAAAACAGGCCAGATGCCCCGCTCGTGCAATTAGAAAAAGAGGCTCATATTGTTTTGATCGGAAACAATCTTTGCTCGAGAATGATGAACTTCGGTCATTTTGAAACCGAAATGCAACTCCGTTTTCCCGACAGCTTGCTTTTTATCCGCAACATGTGCGATGGCGGAAACACGCCAGGATTTAGGCCACATTCGGGAAGGGTAAGTCCTTGGGTATTTGTTGGTGCCGAAAAATTTCAGACAGAACTTGCCAATAAATCTGGTAGTAAAGGGCATTTGGAAACACCGGATGAATGGCTCACCCACCTTGAAGCAGATATCATCTTGGCTTTTTTTGGATATAATGAGTCGTTCGAAGGAGAAAAAGGCCTGGAAAATTATAAGGCAGAGCTGGAAGCTTTTATTCACCACACCCTGAACCAGCAATACAACGGAATTTCCCCTCCCCAATTGGTCATTGTATCCCCCATTGCTTTCCAAAACTTATCAGACAAATTTGATCTTCCTGACGGCATTTCGGAAAATGCCAACCTTGCATTGTACACCAATGCCATGAAAGAAGTGGCAGCTAAAAGCAACGTTCACTTCGTAGATGTTTTTAGTCTCACCAAAAAATGGTTCGAGTCTGGCGAACAGTTAACAGCGGATGGGTTCCAACTGACCGATGCAGGTTATGAAAAGTTTTCTAAATTTATTGCAAACAAGATATTTAGTGGCACAGCAACCAAGGCAAAGCAACATCATGATTTGGTCCACGATGCAGTGCTGGAGAAAAACTGGTTTTGGCACAACGACTTTAAGATCCCCAATGGCGTTCATGTGTTTGGCCGCAGGTACGACCCTTTTGGTCCTGACAATTATCCTTTCGAAATTGCCAAAATCCGGGAAATGACCAAAATCCGGGATCAAGCGATTTGGCTGGCTGCAAAGGGAAAGAAAATGGACATTGCGGAGGCTGATTTGAAAACATCGACCCTTCCTCCTGTTGAAACCAATTATGACCCCAGCAAAAAAAACGGTGACACCAAATACCTTTATGGGAAAGAAGCATTGGATAAACTCAGTGCCGCTCCTGGCTACCAGGTAGAACTCTTTGCTTCGGAAAAAGAATTTCCAGATTTGGCCAACCCCGTACAGCTATCATTTGATAACAAAGGCCGATTATGGGTGGCAGTAATGCCCTCCTATCCTCATTACAAACCTGGCGATAGCAGGCCCAACGATAAACTGTTGATTCTTGAAGACCTTGATGGTGACGGTAAAGCAGATCAACAAACCATCTTTGCGGATGGCTTGCACCTTCCGATAGGTTTTGAATTTGCGCCCGAAGGTGTTTATGTTTCCCAGGGAACGAACCTGGTCTTGCTCACAGATATAGATGGTGACGACAAAGCGGACAAAAAAGAAATAATCCTGAGTGGCTTTGATGACCATGATACACACCACGCCATCAGTGCGTTTTGTGCAGACCCTTCTGGTGCAATTTATATGGGGGAAGGCGTTTTCTTGCATACGAATGTCGAGACACCTTATGGAACTGTCCGGGCGACCAATGGCGGGTTCTATCGATATAGTCCGCAGCGGCATCACCTGGAACGAACTGCCCAGTTGTCGATTCCAAACCCCTGGGGAATTGCATTTGACGAATGGGGCCAGAATTTCTTTGCCGAAACCTCCGGCCCTGCGGTGCGGTGGATGATGCCGGGAAGCATCAAGCCCCTTTATGGCGTATCCACTCACAAATCATTTGACCTGATCGAAGAAAAACACAGGGTTCGACCCACTTCCGGTTTGGAATTCGTTTCCAGTCGGCATTTTCCAGATGAAGTACAAGGTGATTTGCTAATAAATAATACCATTGGTTTTCTGGGAATGAAGCAACATGCTATAAAGGATGACGGAACTGGCTATGTGAGCCATCACCGACTTGATCTGTTAAAAGGTACTGATCCAAATTTCCGCCCTGTTGACATGGAGTTCGCACCCGATGGTTCCCTTTATTTGATTGATTGGCACAATGTATTGATTGGACATATGCAACATAATGCCCGTGACCCGCTCAGGGATCATGCCCATGGGCGCATTTATCGGATCAGCTATCCTTCACGTCCCCTGGTCACGCCAGCTAAGGTTGCCGGAGCAAGTGTTGAACAACTTTTGGATAACCTGAAACTGCCTGAATACCGGACCCGCTATCGAAGCCGCCGAGAACTCCGGGGGCATAAAACGTCAGAAGTTCTTCCCGCACTTAATACCTGGGTCGCCAATCTGGATAAGGGGGATGCCCAATACGAACACCGCCTGCTCGAAGCTTTGTGGGTAACCTGGGGGTTGAATCAAATTGATGAAAAATTAATTAGCCAATTACTCGGTGCAAAAGATTTTCGGGCAAGAACTGCTGCTGCAAGGGTACTTCGTTATGCAGGGCATCAAATAAAAAATCAAGCTGATCTACTAATGCAGGCCGCCAGAGATGACCATGGAAGGGTTCGTTTGGAAGCGTTGGTGGCAGCTTCATGGTTAGATAAAGATATTGGCCTCCCAATCGTGATGGAAGCTGGGAAAAAACCAATGGATAAATGGATGGTTCATGCACATGAAACGGCACTAGCTCATCTAAACGGCAGAAAAGTAGGGGAAAAACCAGCCCCAAAAATTGAAACCAATTTGAAAGGAAATGACCTGGTCTTATTTACCAAAGGAAAAGAGATTTATCATCGGGAAGGGTTTTGTGCTACTTGCCATCAAGGGGATGGAAAAGGACTCGAAGCCTCTGCATATCCCCCACTTACAGCCACCCCATGGACAATAGGCAACGAAGACCGCTTAATCAAATTGACCTTAAAAGGACTTTATGGGCCATTGGAAATACACGGAAAAAAATACCCAGGCCTGGTTCCAATGACTCCTTTTGGGGGAATGCTCAACGATGAAGAAGTGGCCTCTGTGCTGACCTATGTGCGGAATTCTTTTGGAAACCAAGCCTCCGTTATTTCCCCAAACAAAGTGAAGGAAATTCGCACAGCCATTGAGGGGAAGACAGGTTTTTATACACCTGAAGAATTGTTAATCCAGCATCCTGATGACAGGGTGAATTGAGAAATTGGAAATTGGAAATTGGAAATTAAGCAACCAACTGAACTGTCTATTGTTTCAAAATTTCAAATTTCTTTATTTCAAATTTCAGAATACGATTATTACATGAAAAGTTTTTGGAACGAAAAAGAAGCAAAAAAAATTAAAAAGGACTTGTTGCAATTAAGGGTTTATACCTCCAGGTTATTAGGTAAAGAAGAAGACCTGGTATTGCACGGAGGAGGAAACACTTCCGTAAAGATCAGAGAAAAAAATATTTTTGGTGAGGAAGAGGACATCCTTTATGTCAAAGGTAGCGGATGGGATTTGGCCACCATCGAGGCACCTGGTTTTGCACCCGTGAAATTATCAGCTCTTTGTAGATTGGCAGAACTGGACAACCTTTCCGATATGGAAATGGTCAAGTGCCAACGGATGGCAATGACCGATCCCGCTGCTCCCAACCCCTCGGTGGAAGCTATCTTGCATGCGATTATCCCCTATACTTTTGTAGATCACACGCATGCTGATGCGGTGGTCGTAATGACCAATACGCCTGATGGTAAAAAAAGAATCAGGGAAGCATTTGGTGACAGGGTACTGATTGTGCCATACGTCATGCCGGGCTTTATTTTAGCCAAAAAGATTTATGAAATGACGAAAGGAATGGATTGGGATTCCATCGACGGAATGATCCTGCTCAATCACGGTGTATTTACTTTCCATGATGACCCCAAGGTCAGCTATGAAAACATGATTGCTATTGTTTCGAAAGCTGAAAAATATCTGACAAAAGAAGGAACAAAACCAATCCAACAAATAAAAAGTGCAAAGCCAGATGGGTTGAAAATGGCGCAATTAAGAAGAGGGGTTTCTGAGCTAATGAAAAAACCAGTTCTCTGTCGTTTGGATGATTCCGGTGCGTCGGCGGCCTTCAGTAAATTGTCCAATGTCAGGCGCATTGCTAACCGCGGGCCTCTGACCCCAGACCATATTATACGAACCAAACGGACGCCCGTCGTCTTATCTGAAAATTTTGAAAAAGACCTTTTGGCGTACTCAAATGCTTACCAACAATATTTTGAAAAATATAATACAGGAGAACAAGAACAATTGGACGCCGCTCCACGGTGGGCAATTTGGCCGGGACAGGGAACACTGTCGTTTGGGCCGACCGTAAAAGCAATTAGAATCATCGAAGATATTACCCGGCACACGAAAAAAGCGATTTATCAAGCCGAGCAATTGGGAGGGTGGAAAGCTTTGCCAAAGCCTGATTTATTTGAAATGGAATATTGGAGTTTGGAGCAGGCCAAGCTAAAAAAGGCGGGTAATTCAAAACCTATGCAAGGAAAAATTGCGCTGGTCACAGGAGCAGCAAGTGGCATTGGGAAAGCTTGCGTGGAACAATTGGTGGCAGAGGGAGCAGTGGTTGCCGCTTTGGATATCAATCCAAATATTACTCATTGTTTTGATAAAAAAGAAGTTTTGGGAATCAAATGTGATGTGACGAATTCCAAACAATTGAAAAATGCCATTGAACAAACCGTTGCCTTTTTTGGTGGACTGGACATGCTCGTTTCCAATGCCGGCATCTTTCCCAAAAGTGCCTCCATTGCTCAAATGGATGAAAAGTTATGGCAAAAAAGTATGGACATTAACGTGACCAGTCACCAGCAATTGATCCAATTAAGTCTGCCTTATTTGGAGCTTGGTTTTGATCCTGCAATAGTAATTATTGGTTCCAAAAACGTACCTGCCCCAGGGCCGGGCGCTGCTGCTTATTCTGTCGCCAAAGCAGGTTTGACTCAGTTGGGTAGGGTTGCCGCACTTGAATTGGGCGATAAAGGCATACGCGTAAATATGCTCCATCCCAATGCGGTTTTTGATACAGGTGTTTGGACCGATGAAGTCCTCGAAGCCAGGGCCAAAAATTATGGTTTAACAGTCGAAGAATATAAAACCAATAATATCCTGAAAACAGAAGTGACTTCTAAAGATGTGGCCGGACTGGCAATAGCCATGTTGGGCAATACATTTTCAAAAGTAACAGGGGCACAAATCCCAATTGACGGGGGAAACGACCGGGTTATTTAGGGGAAGGATTCAGGATAGAGGAGTCAGGTATGGAGAGCTACATGGCCTCAGAAAGAACAAGCGAGTTTTTTTGAAAATAAAGTGATGCTCTTCTTATAATTTATCTGACTCCTGACTCCTCCCTCCTGACCCCTCAAGAACTCAAAAATCACACAAACAATGATAGTAAAACATACTTCCCGAACAGCCATCATGGACAAATTGAGAAAGAAAGTGCAAGAAAAAACCCCCATTCTTATTGCCAGTGCTGGAAGCGGATTAGTAGCTAGTTTACTCGAAAAAGCAGGTGCAGACTGCGTAAATACTTTCTCCGGCGCACGCTTGAGAGCCAATGGAATGGGCACCATGTCCATGATGTGGCCTATTTTGGATTCGAACAAACAAACCTTGGATTATACGCGTGAAGATATTATGCCGGCCATTAAAGGTGATTCTTTTATTTGTGCTTGCCTGAATGCCAACGACCCGTTGAAAGATATGCGAATGGTGTTGAATGATTGTAAGGCGATGGGCGTCTATGCTGTTTCCAATATCGGCCCCTCAATAAGTTATGTAGATAAAGACAGCGAGATATACAGGGTATTGACCAAAAGTGGAATTACCCTCGACAACGAAATTGACATGCTCAAACTGGCCAAAGAAATGGACATGGTATCCATTGGTCTGGCCTTTGATTTAGAGGATAGCATTCGAATAATGGAAGGCGCTCAACCTGATGTTTTTTGTTTTCATGCAGGAACGACTAAAGGGGGGTTGAAAGGATATGACTCTGGTGAAACATTGGCGGAAACGGTTAAAAGGACGGAAGAAGCGTACAAAAAATTACGGGAAATAAAATCCGATGTCATTTTGATTGCCCACGGCGCAGGGTTGGTTACCCCCGAAGATGGACAGTACATACTCAACCATACTTCTTGTAATGGCATCTGGACAGGTTCTTCTACTGAACGGATTCCAATTGAAAAAGCGGTTTATGGAGTGGCAAAGGAATTTGCAGATTTGAGGTTTAAACAGAAGACCTGACAGGTTTTGGAAACCTGTCAGGTCTGGCTGCAAAGGCATCGGTCAAAATGTTCCACTGCCGTATTCAACAATTTGAAAAACAATACACCATGTCAAAAACCATCGCTTTGCTTATCACGCTAGATACCAAAGACCAAGAAGCAGGTTTTTTGAAAGCGCAAATAGAATCAAAGGGGCACAAGGCTTTGTTGATGGACATCGGGGTTATTGGTGAACCTGGCATTGGAGCGACGATAAGCAGGGACGCCGTCATTTCCGCAGGAGGAGGATTATTGTCAGAATTGTTGAAAAATCCTACCAGGGAAAAATCCAATCCCTTTGTAGTTAAGGGCTGCATCGATATTTTACAGAAATCGATTTTGGCCGATGAAGTTCACGCCGTTATAGGTTTGGGAGGAACGCAGGGCACTTCTACCTGCTGTGAGGTCATGGGCGCATTGCCGTATGGCTTTCCCAAAATCATGGTTTCCACGGTTGCTTCTGGCGACACTTCTGGGTTCGTGGGCATCAAGGACATCACCATGATGTTTTCGGTAAGTGACATATTAAGGTTGAACCCATTTACCCGAAAAATATTAACAAATGCCGCCGCCGCCGCATGTGGAATGGCAGAAGATGAAACGAAGTTTGTGATGGAGAAGGGGGAGAAACCATTGATCGGCATGTCCAACTTGGGGGTTTTGACACAAGGTACTATAGAGGCTGTTAAATATTTTGAATCAAAAGGGTATGAAGTCATTGTTTTTCATGCAGTCGGATCTGGAGGCCGGGCGATGGAGCAAATGATGAAAGAAGGCATCATCGGGGCCGTATTTGACTATGCAATGGGAGAAATAGCCGATGACGTTTGGTCTGTCCTGCGCGCCGGTGGACCGGAGCGCTTAACGGTAGCAGGCAAACTTGGCTTACCTCAGGTACTGTGCCCTGGCGGAGCAGAACATTTGGGAATATTGGTGCCTCCAAATGAAGTGCCCGCAGCATATAAAAATCATAAATACGTATTCCACAGTCCCGTCGTATTTGTGCCCCGCTTGAATGTGAAAGAAATCCAGAAAGTGGCAGACGATATTTGTCAACGGTTGCAACACACCAAAAGCAAAGCTTATTTTATGATACCAAAAGGAGGCATAGGTCGGTATTCCAAAATAGGCGGCGTGTTGGAGGACCATGAATCAGATACTGCTTTTTTCGACCGCCTGAAAGCGAATATGCCGTCGAATATTGAAGTGATAGAAAGGGAGCTGTATGTGGAAGATCCTGCTTTTGTCAGAGAAGCTGCTGATTTATTGATTGCTTTAATTGAGTCGTAAACTATTTTTAAGGGCCAAAAGGAATCATAAGGAACACTCTCTTTTGTGCCTTTGGTGGTTCAAAAAAAAATCGAATGTTCCATCATTTCGAAAATCAACTTTTAACAATGTTTCAAAATTATTCTTTCCCTATCATACTTATATTTTGTGCTTTATTGAGTTGTCAAACCAAGCCATCCAATGAAAAACCAGCAGAGGAGTCAACAGAAACTTCAACAGTTGAGTGGGTAACTTATAAAGGAAACAGTGATTTATATAAAGGTAAAAAAATAGTTTTGGTGAGCGGTGACGAAGAGTACCGCTCTGAAGAGGCGCTGCCTCAACTGGCGAAAATACTTGCCACACATCATGGTTTTGATTGCACTGTTTTATTTTCCCAAGACCCTGAACACCCTGGGATCGTTGATCCAAATTATACTAAAAATATCCCCGGTCTTGCTGCTTTGCAAGATGCCGACCTTCTGTTTTTGTTCACGCGTTTCAGGGAGTTGCCAGATGGACAAATGCAATATTTTCAGAATTATTTGCTCCAGGGCAAACCCATCATTGGGATAAGGACGGCTACCCATGCATTCCATTTTAAGGACAGCTTGAGCAACTGGTCGCATTGGGGCAATTATTACAAGCAAGAAGGTTCAGGTTGGGAAGGTGGTTTTGGCCGAAAAATCCTTGGCGTCAATTGGCATACCCATCATGGGCATCATAAACACCAAAGTACGAGGGGTGTATTAGCTCTAGGGGCAGCATCCCACCCCGCCACAAAAAGCATTGAAGATGCAGCCATTTGGGGGGCCACGGACGTGTACGGTCTGCCCTTGCCGTTATCCAAAAATATCACTCCCCTCGTCTTAGGACAGGTAACCAACCGAGCAGGGGATTTTGATGAAACCAATCTTTTTTTTGGAATGAAACCCAGCGACCAAGAAGCTGCGGCTAGTAATCCTGCAAGCAAAAAGGATTATAATCCAAATGACCCTATGATGCCCATTGTCTGGTCGAAACCTTATCAATTGTCAGGTGGGAAATCGGGAATGGCCATCACCTCCACCATCGGATCGTCAACAGATATTTTAAATAAAGAACTCCGACGGCTTTTTGTTAATGCCACTTATTTTTTATTGGAAATGCCTGTGCCAGATAATGCGGAGGTAAATATAGTCGGCACATATAACCCGACACAATTTAGTTTTCAGGATGATGAATATTGGGATAAAAAGAAAATTAAAGTATCAGATTCTCTGGATTAATAAAAATTAAATAGGGCAAACACATTCTTAGTTTTGTTTTACCATTTGCGCCACTTTGCTAGTTTTATTGTCAATTTCAAAAACCAAAAAATACAACCCCACCGCCCAATCAGGGTGGATGGTAATATGGCCAACAGGATTGGCCAGGATGCGTTTTTCGACTTCTATTCCCAGCGCATCAAAAATGTGGAGTTCTGCCGAGTTGAATGCGGTATTGATTTTATATTCAACTTGAAACTGGCCCGAAAAAGGGTTTGGGAAAATATTCCATTTCACCAGATCGTCATCGTACACCAGGTCGCCGTCCTCAACCCCTTCCGTTATTTTGAAATTATCGAAAGCTGCTTCCAGAAAGTTAGGGCTTTCCTGCGAGTCGGATGTTTGTACGATGAGTCGCATTTGGTCGGTTATTTCAATCAAGCTTCGCAGGTCAATTTTTTTGGACTGCTGCCACCAGTGCGTTTCGGTAATGGTTTCAACGAGGACTTTTTCCTTTCCATTATCAATATAAATATTCAGGGAATCATCAGCTGGAATGATGTCATAAACATAAACGGAATCCTCGTTGAAGTAATAATTCCATTTGTCCCCATTTACAAACCAGGTTGAATAGGAAAGCTCAGGGCGGACGTAATTCTTGAGGACAGGAATCTCAGGAGAGGCAAACCAAGTGTTGCCATCCCTAACTTCATTTCGAAAAGCAAATGAACCAAAATCAGTTTCATATATAATCGCATCAATCCCTGTTGCGAAACAAAAGTTGCCGGCATCACTTTTATCGTCGGAACTTGGAGACGTTGGATAGCAAAGCGTGGATGTAATATCATTGGGTTCGCCCCTTCCCCATTCGCCGCTTTTTACATCGCCATATACCTGCCATCCAAAATCAAAAATGAAGTTGTCCTCAAAGCCTTTTTCCAGTTCTATAATCATTTCATTTCCACCAATAAATTCTCCGGGGCGACTAAAGTCAGAACGCCATCCCCATTTCCCGGCATGGACAGTAAAGTCACCTTGGAACTGGATTGATAGGTCAACCACACCTTCTTCATTTGTTGTGAAATAATAATTTGAATCGGCCTGTTCGACCATTACGAAGGCATCCTTCATCGGTGTTTTAGTTGCTTTGTCAATCACTTTCACCTTGGTGGGGTAGCTGAGAGGCCACAGTTGAAAATGCATTTCCGTTACCGCTGCCCTCGAAAGGTTTACCGATATTATTTCATCAAAATAACCTTCTTTTTTCACCTCGACTTGAAAAGTGCCCGGAGATAGTTGCCCGGTCTTGAATTGCCCCAGAAGGTCAGAACTCCCCTCGTTGATGTCGTCCGACAGTATTTTTATGGATGCACCAAAAATGGGCAAGCCCGTTGTTTCGTCTGTTACATCACCTTCCAAGTAACAGGCCCTTTCGTAAGTGGGCCGGAGTAAATAAAGCCCATTTTCATTATCAGAAACGATAATCAAACCAGATGGCAAAAAAGGATAAACACCGAATGCTCCATTATACCCCTCACAATTTTCGCTGGTATCGTATTCCCCTACCAATACTAAGTTATCTGGCTTGTTTGCATCGAGGATAATGATGCCATCAACATAATGGCTTACAACCAAAAAGCCGTTTATTTCATAAATATTGTGAGGAATGGATTCAATCCCTTCCCTTCTCGGCATAGCGAAGGCGTCCAATAATTTTATGTCGTCTATGTCCGAAATGTCGAAAGAAGAAACAGGTGAATACGGTTTTTCATCAGCGGCAAACAGCGTTGTTCCATCATCGGTTGCCCAAACACTGTGCGCGTAGCCACCAGGAATTTCAAATGAGCCTAGAAAAACCGGGGCATTCTTATTTGACACATCCACCACGTTACCTGTCAGCCAACTACCATGAACGGCGTACATGATATTGTTTTCAGCATATACATCATGTGCCCCTCCTGTGCCAGCCCCACCAATAAATACTGGAGACCAAGGGTCGAGGTTAAAATCCAGTATGGCCACGTCGTTTGAAAGACTATTGTAGGCAAGATATCCGAAACCATTTTCATCAATCCAGATGTTATGGGCCCAGAGGAACTCATTACCTGACCCGTTCTGGTTTTTCCAAAAACCAAAATCAACGGAATCGGGCAAGCCGGACAGATCAATTGTCATCATCCCGTAATTGGAAGAGGAAAGTGCATAGGCAAAATTATTCCACGTTTTCACATCCATCCACCTTATCAGTTCATTGCTGCCTGCCGATATGGTGTGTACGGGCACTTCCGGAATGCTAATGTCCACTATATGCACACCTTCGTACCCGCAGACCAGTGCGTACTCCCTTCCGTCGGGGGCAGCATAGCCCCAGAGGTCGGTTATTTCAATATTTTCAAATTCAAAATGAGAAACAAGTTGGAGGTTAGTTTGTCCAAACATTAAAGTGCCAGATAGACAAACCATCAGCATGGTTGCAGGAATAGTCATTTTCATAAGCTATATATTTCGATCAAATTTACCATTTCATCCCCAACAAAAAAAACTGCCCCACAAGCACAACTTGCGGGGCAGCGTATCATAATCTTGAATTGTAATCAATGTTACAATTTTCACCCAGGAATGCGAAAAAGATAAAGTGTACAAATTGGTTACTTTATTCTTTCCGCATTTCCAAGATATTAATCTGCAATCAATTTCATTGTAGCCATCCTGCCTTCTTCATCCCTGAAATTCAGGAAGTACATCCCAGTAGGAATCTCGCTTCGGTTGATCTCAAGTTGAGTACCATTCACATTGCTGAAGTTAGCCACAACCCTTCCTGTGAAATCAACGAGGATGATGTCATAACTCACGTTGTTAGGATTGGTGAATGAAACGACCGTTTTATTGCCAAATGGATTTGGGATAGCAACTAGACTGTTCTGCAATTCCAGGTCATACGTATTGGTCAGGTCACAAGTTGGGATGTCCGACAGGATCAAACGCAAGTCGCTACAAGCATCAAGTGGGTCTTTCCCTTCTGAGTCCCATGGTGAATCTGGAACGGTAGCACCTTGGTTGAACACCATATAGATGTTGTCGAGGTCGCCGATCGGGATGCCATAATAAGCATTCGCATCAATGACCACTTCAAACACATCGTTGCCATCGTTGGCAGCTGTCATTGAGCCTGCATCATCCCAAGCTACAACAGCAGACCATTGGTTGGCGCCTGAATGGAAGCCAATTTCACTCATGCCTGCTAGCTCTCCTGCTGCTTCTGGGCAGTTCAGTGCTTCATCGAACAACACTTTGACCAAGCCTGTGGCTGGGTCGTAACAACTGCCTGCGTCTTTTAGTGAAGAACTGGCTGTATTGGCAGGATCAAAATCGCAGGTTGGCAATTGGTCGATGATAATGTGAAGGTCATCGCAGTCGCCATCGAGTTCATAATCTTGATCTTTACCTTCAGAGTCCCACGGATTGTCAGGGTCGTTAGGGCCTTGGTTGAACACCATGAATATGTTTTCAATATCAGCAGGGTCAAGTCCATAATAAGCTCCCGGATCAATGGTGACAGAGAATTTATCACTGCCATCATTTGTAGCAGACATACCTCCTGCTGCATCCCAATCAATTACAGTTGCCCACTGGTTGGCACCTGAGTGGAATCCTATTGCATCCATCCCGGCCAGTTCACCAACTGCTATTTCGCAGTTTTGCGTTTCATCAAAGATAATTTTAATGGTGCCATCTGTATTCATGCAGCTGCCTTCTACTAACGACACACTGGTAACAGCAACTGGGTCAAAACATGGCCCGCAGCTGGTAAAACACACAATGTCCAAATCATCATGGGATGGAGGGACAATCAATAACCGGTTGTTGCTGAACCCACCAGTTGTGCATTCTGTATCTGAGATATTTTCCCAGCCGTCAGGACCATTTTTAAATTTGTACTCAATGGTGTCGCCCGGAATCAGCGTCAACGTCAATGCCCAGATGCTGTCGCCCAGGTTGATCATGGCCGTGTCCGTAAAATTGTTGAACGTGCCAGCGAGGAATACCCCTTCGGCAACGACTGTTTCGTTGGTCATATCAACCCGAAAATTGATATTTACCGAATCGAGAATGACACAACCTTCGCATCTGTTGAAGCAAACAGTTGCTATAGATGTATCCAAAGCAGGAACAGAAACCCAACGGTTGGTACCATCGCCATCCAAGAGGCAATCGCCATCGAAATTCTCCCAACCATTCGGGCCATTTTTAAATTTATATTCTACGGTGTCACTAGGCATTGCGCCAAAGCTACCCGTCCAAGTGCCGTCTCCATTGTCACTGATTGGCGTGTCAGACCAACCATTGAATTCTCCAGCAATTAAAACACCTTCTGCCTCAACGGTTTCAAGAAGCATGTCCACTGTAATGGTCACGCCGACCAAGCCACAAGCATAACAAGAGTTGAAACAAAACGGACCAACGGAAGCGTCGTCCCCACCTGCTGTATATTGTCGGTTGGAGTCATTGGAGAGGCATGCGCCATCGAAATCCTCCCAGCCATCTGGGCCGTTTTTGAATTTGTACTCAATGTTGGAATCAGGATCCATTGTTAATATGACTGACCAGGTTCCATCACCATTGTCAACCATTAAACTGTCCGACCAACCATTGAAAGAACCAGCCATTCGAACGCCGTCGGCAGAAACGCTTTCATTGGTCATGTCTACCGTAAATGTAATATTGACTGGGCCGCCGGGACAAGCATCACAAGTGTTGAAGCAGACCGTAGCCATGGAAGAATCGGCTGCTGGACCAACCACCAAGCGGTTGTTGCTAAAGCCAGGGGCAAGGCAGTCACCTCCCAGAATGTCTTCCCAACCATCTGGGCCATTTTTGAATTTGTATTCCAAAGAATCACTTGTTGTAATTCCAATAATTGTTGACCAAGTGCCATCACCATTATCGGTCATTGCACCATCTGTCCAGCCATTGAATGCGCCAGCGATAAATGCGCCTTCTGGGGCTACTGTTTCATTGGACATATCAACAGTGAAAGTGACGCCAGCCTGTCCACAGGCAAAGCATGAATTGAAACACACAGTAGCGAGCGTATCAGTATCGGCAGGCACAATATAGCTGCGGTTACCTCCAGTTGCCGCGTTGCAGAAACCGTCAAAGCCTTCCCAACCATCTGGGCCATTTTTATACTTGAATTGAACGGTATCGCCAGCAGTGAGATCAATGGTAGTTGACCAAGTGCCATCGCCATTGTCAGACATCAGTCCATCAGTCCAGCCATTGAACCCTCCAGCGACGAAAGCACCCTCTGCTGCAACAGATTCGTTGCTCATGTCCACCGTTAGCGTGACGCTGGTTTGCGAGAACCCGCAAAGGCAAGCCAAGGTGAGGATTAAAAAAGAAATGTAAAGTCGTTTCATAATCATTAGCGGTTTAATTGATGTATTCACATAAAACAGTGGTCTGCCCTATGGGACTACACTAAGTTTCAATATATTAATGAGTTTTTTATCTAAGAATGTTTTCAGAAAATATATGCCTGGCAAGAAGCTGCCCTTATGTATTTTGATTTGATTATCTGTGCTGGTCCAGCTTTCTAACTCACGCCCAGTCAGATCCACCAGGACAAAAATGAGCGGCTTGTTTTCAGGATTTGAAAAATAAATATTCGTGTGCCCACTAAATGGGTTTGGGGCTGCCGATATTTCAAACCCTATTTTTGGCAAGACCTCAAATGCGGCGGTCGCCATCAAAGTATCCTCCTGCACATAGAGTATTTGGTTAGGTGAAATATCCGTCAAGATTTGCCGCCCGCCTTTTGGCCAGGTGATAACCAAGCTATCCACCTTTTCAGCATTTCCCAATCCAAAATGCGCAATACTGGTGTTCTGTGACGCATGGCTGCTACCACTGACGACCTCATGCAACCATGATTTGCTCCCGACGGAGATTTTTATCTTCGCTCCGAATGCATCCTTGTTGGAAACTGTTCCTTCTAATTCCACATCCAGCCAATTTCCACCATTGGTCAAATCATTTCTATAAAAAAGTACCTTGTGGGCAAGGCTTGGATCGGAAGTGCCGCTCACCCGAACCACCACTAAATCTTGGTCGCCATCTTTATCAAAATCGCCATGTGCGAAGCCCCTTGCAAATCCCGTATTGCCCAGCCCCGACTGAGTTGAAATATCTGTGAATGAAAGCCATTCGCCTTGTGGCCAAGCATTGTTCATAAAAAGCTTGTCGGGGTTCTGTACTTCCGTTTGGTTGAAATCGAGGGCAGGGATAAAGCCATTTGCCACAAAAAGGTCAAGGTCGGTATCATTGTCCACATCGAGGAATGCCGTGCCCCAGCCCACGGTGAGGTTGTCGTCAGCATAGGTGTTTTCCACGCCAGCCTCCGTGGCTACATCTTGAAACATGCCGTCCACATTTTCCATCAAAACATTCCTGCCAAGGTTAGTGAAATAGTAGTCCAAGTCGTTATCCTGGTCTATGTCACCTGCGGCAATGCCCATTGCGTATATGCCGATGTCCAGGCCAGTAGATTGATTCTCGTTTGTAAAAACACCCTCCCCATTTTGGAAGGCACCGTTCGGGACAACCCATTCACCGTAGTCATTGGCCACAAGGATGTCGGTCATGCCATCATCGTTGAAATCAGTGCCCATCACGGCCAATGCACACCCACCATCAATGGTGCCGCTCGTTTCACCAACTTCCGTGAAAGTCAGGTCGCCATTGTTGAGGTAAAGGAAATTTGGTTGCCCAGTATGGGCGTAACCAATAGTCTGATTGGTCTGCGGGTCAACAAGGTAACCAAATGTTTCAACATAATTGCCCACATAAATATCCAGCCACCCGTCGTTGTTGAAATCTGCCATCGAAGCAGCCGTGCTCCACGCAGCATCGTCTCCCATTCCAGCAAAATTGCCGATATTGATGAAAGTGCCATCCCCATTGTTGAGCAGCAGCAAGTTGGGCGATTCACCCCTTGTTGCCAAGAATACATCCCGCCACCCATCATTATTGATGTCCCCGGTGACGATCCCTTTGGTGTGGATATTGGCAGTGATGAGTAAGCCGGCCAGGAAGCCAACCTCGGAAAATGTACCGTCCCCATCATTTTCATACAGCACATCCCTTTTGTTTCCGCCAGTGATCCATATGTCTTCCCAGCCATCATTATTGTAATCAAAAACAGCTACCCCACCTCCCATGAGGTCGGTGCTAAGGTGGAAATGGTCAATCCCGACCTCTGCTGCCATTTCTGTAAATGCAACTTGAGCCATCAATTCCTGACCAAGTATCAGGAAGAAGAGGAAGTGGATGTTCAAAGTCGTTTTTTTCACTAAGCGATTGAGTAATGGATTTTGAAAAGCTAGTTCATTTGACTTTGGGGAGGATTGCATGTTTGCCATTAAAAGCATCAGAAAAGTAAATAGAATTTTTATCCCTAAGCTATTAAGCGATATTACAAAAAGTGGACAAGGTTAGTAAATGCCTGATATTCAATATTTTGCAAAAAATACAGGATGGTTTAGCACACGCATTCAGTCCTGCTTTGTCACATTAAATTGTTGTTTAGGAAACATGCTTTTCCTACCGCTAAAGGCCAAGCAGTCACAAGGAAAGGTGCATGATTAAATAATCAGATGGGTAGTGATAACTTTTGATCAGAGAAATGCAAATAGGGAGTTCCTATAATTTTTTCAGGCACACTATTATTTTGTTGATGAAGTCTGAATTGACATGTGTCTCTCAAATCAAAAATCAAACGTCATGTAATCAAAAATCTTAAATCAACTCCTCTTCAATTTTGGGTGAATAGCAACGGGTTCAGATGTGTATCAATGACTTTCCCTACCTCCGCCCCCGGGCACCAGGTGTGCCAGTCGTTTACTTGGTTTTGATTCGGCACTTAGGAATGGTCATTACTTTTCGGAGATCGTTGGTGGTGGCCCCAGCCTGATGGAAAACCCAACCAGAATGAAAAGAGGTTCATGTCCATATTTATTATTGAAGTTGTTTAAAGTTCTGCGGCGAGACTAAATATAAATGCTTGGTTATCAAGACGAAGCTGCGGGACGAAAAATAGCTGAAGTATTTGAGGATCAATGATCTGTATTTAGGCCATCGGAATAACTTTAAACAACTTCATTGTCAAACCCTCACTCCAGCAATCCAATCTTCTTCGCCCGTTCCTCCCATTTCTTTCGCGCATAATGCTGCAGGTCGGGAATGCTGTCTGATTCATCCATAATTTCAAAGCCTAAAATTGTCTCAAACAAATCCTCAAGAGTGACAAGGCCGATTACGCCGCCATACTCATCGGAAACGGCAGCAATGTGCGATCGGTGTTTGGACAAAAAATCAAATAACTGGGGCAATTTTTTATTGTCGTTGACAATCGCCAATTCCCGTTTTATGGTTTTTAGGGCGGTGTCTCCATGACCTTCTAACATACCCTTAAATACCTCGTTTTTAAGAACAAACCCAGTGAGGTTGTCCTGGTCTTCACCAAATATTGGAATCCTCGAAAAAGATATTTTTACTTCCGATTCATATAATTCTTTAAGGGTATTATTTTCATTAGCAATAAACATCATCGTGCGCGGAGTCATAATATCCTTTGCACTCAACTCATTCAGATGGAGCAGGTTTTGGATGATGGCCATTTCGTTTTCTTTCAAAGCCCCACTCTTTTTGCCCAAACTTGCCATCGCTAAAAAATCGGCTCTTGAAAAAACACTTTTTACATCCTTGGATTTGAGGTTTTTGGTAATCAACATACTGAGCCAGATAAATGGCTTGAGTATAAACAGGAGAATTTTCAATGACCGAACCGTAAAACCAGCAAGCGAATTCCAGTAATTCGCGCCTAATGTTTTGGGAATGATTTCTGAAAGGATCAGAATCGCCAAAGTCATTAATGCGGCGATGACGGATTCAACGGTCAGCTCAAGGCCAAGAATGTTAAATGGGGTGGTCTCATCAAAAAGCAGTTGCGCCTGTGCCCCCACGCCCATCGCTCCAACTGTGTGGGCAATTGTGTTCAAAGTGAGGATGGCCGACAATGGGCGGTCAATATCTTGTTTGAAAGATTGCAAGGATTTGCCGAGCCTGGTCCCTTCCTCTACTTCCCGGTTGACAAAAGCAGGTGTGATGCTCAACAGCACCGCCTCCCAGATCGAGCAGAGAAAAGAAAAGGAAATAGAGATTACAAAAAATAATATCAGTAGTGTCATGTAGTAGGGTTCAGTGGTTTATTGGTTTACAGGTGTATAGGTGTATAGGTGTATCAGTCTATAAACCGATATACCTATAAACCAGTAATCCTCTCCACAAAAATAGGGAAAAGGCAATGGCAGTTCAGCTTCTCACATTTCAAAAAAACCGATGCTCCCTCCGACCCAGGTCTTCCCCATATTATACCTCACCCCAACCATTTCCCCTTTGCTCAACCTGACCAAGCTGGTGAGGACTTCAGGCCGGGGAGCATCCTTTTTCCAGGCCATTAATAGGCGCACTTCTGCTTTGGCAGGCTCATCCAATGTTTGTATGATAGGCGCGTAACTGACCTTTTTTTGCAAAATAAAATTGTCCCGTTGATTTTCGGGAATGGCATCAATGTCAGCCTTGGTCGGGTTCATGATAACCCCTTGGCCAGAGAAAGAATAAAGGGGTTTCAAGACATAGTTGGCAAGGTCTTCCGGAATTTCATTTTCGTTTAGATAAAACGAATCTGGCACAAAAGAGCTATTGAAGAGGGGCAAGGTGTGCTTGCTGACCCTGGCGAACCAATGGGGGTGACCGACCCATTCGACATTATATTCATTGGGGAAATAGAACTCCCGTTTCAAATCAGGCCGCTTTAAAAGTTCATCAAAAATGACTCGATTGTAAATGCGCTCTACACCTATTTTTTTACCATTTTCATCCAAATAAAATACGTCCCGGCCATCAACCTTCAGATCGCTGACGCACAAAGTCCTCACCCCAATTGCCTTTTTCATGGCCCAAAAGTCGATTTGAGTATTTTGTTTGCGGGGTTCGATGTCTATGAGCACCACATTTTCTGCGCGGGCATCTCCCAAAATAAGCTCTCGCAATGTCTCCGTATATGTTTCAGCAGTATAGCCTCCAAAAAGGTGGTTTAGGTTTTCGGGTATGTCAAAATGTTTTCGATAGGCTGTGGCACACAAGTGCTGATAAAAAAACAGGGAAGGAAATCCTTGTATTTCAATAAGTTGTGGCGAGATATTGCCTTCTTCATCTTGGCAAATACCAAAATCTACACAAAGAAATGCAGTGTGGGCAGTCTCGTTCGGTACAAAATGATCGGGCAATATAGAAGCTTGCGATAATTCTTTGAAATTAGGCTGACTTATCACATCGGTCAGTTCGGAACAAGCTTGCAGCAACTGCTCAGTCAGTTGTTTTGGAATAAAGATCGGGGTTTCGGATATTTTGAAAGATGCCCGATAATTGACATGTCTCTCTATTGTGTTTAAAAGAGACTGGTATTTCTCTTCGGTGAAAGATTGATTGAATGCACTTCTTAGGTGGGAGATCATTGGTTATATTTTACCATCCGGTCTGTGGACTGGATTCCCATTTTGATCAAAACAATCCATGGCTGTACCAGGGAAAGCATTGATGAGGGCAAGTTTTATTGTTCTCTCATTTTTGAAAACAATCATCCAAATAGAAAAAAAGCCATGCCCCAAAGCGGTTTTGACTATCTGGTTTTGCATCTCTTTTTTTTGCATCGCATTCCAGTTGTTCAGACTGTCTTTCGCTATGCTCCAAACAAACTCTCTGTGAAGATGTCGTTTATCTGCTTTGGTGCATGGCTTTTCCGAGTTGGGTGTCCTGTTGAGACCGAGTAAATTGATAGTGGCAAGAGCCGTTTCCAACTGTTGTCCCGAAAGGGTGGAATTGGGTTGGATTATTTTTGTTTCATCATATTCAAATGCCCAGAAAGTATTGTCCTGGTCTGGCCAATAATAGCCAGAACGGGAAGAAACAAGGGATCCTTTATTGCTCGACCCATTGCAGTGGCGACAGGCAAGTAGAAAGTTTTCCCAACTACCTAAACTACCACCTTTAGAGGTGGCGACCGCATGTTCCACTTCAATTGAATTGTTCACCCTCATTTCACAGTAGGAACAATAGCGTCCGATAGTAACTGCCAAAGGGTCTCGTGCAGTTTGGTAAGGTTTGAATTCTTCGTTTCGTTCTCCTTTGTCAACAGGGCGCATCAGGCTTCATTTTTTCTTAGCCTTGTAATCGGCCTTTGGTTCGTTCAATACATTTGCTCCCCTTTTCAAAGAGGTTTCTTTTAACAGTCTTTTTTGTTCTAAAAAAGCAGTATAGGCCACGTTTGCCGCAAAAGGTTTTTTGATTAGTTCCAGTTCTTCTCGGAGCAATTGGATTTCGTCTTCGTCCTTTTCAGCATCCATGCTTTCGAGTTTTTTAAAAAAAAATTTGGCCGAATCGTACATTTTTTCGCGCTTCTTACTCCACTGCGGATTCACGACCCCCTGTATTTCTTCTACTATATCTTCTATGCTTTGGCTAGTGAAATTTTCTGGCATTTCTTCATATTCATTATCTAATCTAATGATGCCATCTTCATAATCAAGTGATTGGATAATAAATGGTGAATGCGTCGTAACGATGAATTGACAATTTGGGAAAATTCGCTTCAAGTCACTGATGATCGTGCGCTGCCATTTGGGATGCAAGTGGAGGTCTATTTCGTCTATCAGCACCACTCCGGGCGAATCGGTGGCAATGTGGGGGTTGAGTTCGGCCATGCGGAAGGCGATATCCGCTACCATGCCGATCATGTTTCTTTGCCCACCGCTCAACATGCTGAACGGGAGTTCTTTGCCATTGCCAATGTCAATATACAATTGGTCGTCTTCTGGTGAGAATATGGCTTGGGTTGGAGCAGAGTTACCTCCTTGAAATACTCCCAATGATTTTTTGACAGCATCCGTAACAGCCTGATATTCAGACGGAATGGTTTTTCTTTTAACTAAAATAAGTTCCATCCTTAAAAACCACTCTTCAATGATTTTGAAATTGGTATTGGGCTTGAGGCAATCTTTGTAAGTATCAAGTCTGGATGCTATTTTACGTGGCTCAATTTTTCCTGTCTTTCCTGAAGACCAATACCTATCTGTGCCATAATATGCTATCATCGGGAGTACGACAGGAGTATTTTGCTGGACTTTTAAATAGGTTTTATTAAGGTATTCATTGACTTTCCCCAAATGCCCGCCCCCAGGTCCATAATGCCAATCAATAATTTCGTTGTCCTCCACAGAAGCGGTGGCTTTGATTTTGGCATCGCGCTGTTTTTCAAGATTGGTTTTCACTCCCAGCCTATGTGGGACAACACGGATTTCATTACCATTCCAGTTCTGAAGGTTATCGGTGTCGCTACCTGAAAATTCTGCCTGCAGGTGAGCCAAGGCTTTGGCGATCCCATCTAAAACTGCCGTTTTCCCACTTCCATTATCCCCAACCAAAACCGTGAAGCGCTCGCCGAAAGAGAAAGTTCTTTCTTCAAAGCATTTGTAGTTTTTTAAATATATTTCCTTAAGGAACATAAACTTAGATTTGTTGGAATGGGCTAAAGTTAGGTATTTCTCATACCAATTGCATGCTATTTTCCCTTACTCTCTGAATGGCTTTCCGCAGGAAAAAGGGCAGCACGATTGCATGTGTTTTTTCAATTTTATCAGGGTGGTTTAGATCTTTGACCATTGAGGCCAATTTTCCTTTGCCATATTCTTTGACAATGGCCACCATGCGTTCATTTTCTGTGAAATACCCGCGCATGCCATTGGCATCGGCTTCAGGATGGAACTGTGTGCCGACCATTTCGTCCGAAAAACGAACAGCCATCATGGCCCTCGGTAAGCCCTCTTCTTCCCTTTCCATTTCTATCAATAATAGCTTGGCACCTAGTTCTTTCATTCTATTACGATTGGGTTCAATGACTTGGTATTCCCTAAAATCAGCCACCCAAAACGGGTCGTCCAAGGCACGGAAAAGCCATTCTTTTTGGCCAGCGTCCGTTTTGTGCACAGGAAATGTACCGAACGACATTTTACGTCTGCGGGCGATGTTGCCAATGCCAAAATGATGACAAGCCATTTGGAAAGAGTGGCAAATAAAGAAACAGTATTTTTTACTGCCGTCGCCATATTTATTGTGCTGCCAAATGTCCTCGATCAAATCGTTGAATGGCTTCAACCAGCTTTCATCGCCCACCAGTGGGTTGCCCGGCCCTCCTGAGAAAATGTATATATCGTAACCAAGATCAGGGACTTTCACCTCGCTCCGCACATCAAAAATTTCGTATTCGATGTAATGAGAAAATTCTTTTACAATTTCCTGAATATTCTGCATACCCAAATTTCGGATGCCTTCGTACAAATCCAGGATCGCTAATTTTACAGGTATCTTATCCATTTATATTTACAAAATGGTTGGATGGCTGAGTAGTTAAATGATGATGGTTTGCAAAGCCATTTAACCATTCAGCCATTATTTTTTCTTACGCTTCACAGGCGGCTTGGGCATTTTCCCTTTTATGCTGTCCTGCATGAAAGTGCCCCAAGTCAAGTTGTGCTGGCCAGGCTTATGTTCCTGTGCCTTTTCAATTGCAAAAGTCGCCATTGTTTCGACGACCCACTCGAAGTTCTCCTTTCCAACGGAAGCAACATCTGCATCGGGGGCAGGGTTGCAAAAGTCAATAGCATAAGGGATGCCATCTTTGACTGCAAACTCCACGGTATTAAAATCGTACCCCAATCCATTGCAAAGACGAAAGGTATAATCTTCCATAATAGCCAGAAGTTCTTTAGAAGCTTTATGGTCCGCCACATAGCGTGAGTGGTGTGGGTTGCGTGGTTCGTAATCCATGATACGCACGTATTTTCGGCCTATGCAATAGCAACGGAAATAACTTTCAAAATCAATTGCTTCCTGAAACATCATCACCAATTGTTCGGTTTCGTTATACGCCTTGAATACTTCTGCCCAGTCGCCGACCGGATAAACGCTTTTCCAGCCTCCTCCTGAGTGTGGCTTCATGAATGCCGGAAATTCGCCAAGGTACTCTGTCATCGCTTCCCATTCGAGTGGGAATTTCAGGTTGGTGAAACTTTCAGCGGAAGTGTCGTCGGGATGATCTTTACTGGGAAGGAGGACCGTCTTTGGAACAGGTACGCCAAGTTGCTCAGCAAGTACATTGTTAAAAAATTTTTCATCAGCACTCCACCAAAATGGGTTATTGATGACTGCGGTGCCTGTGGCTGCTGCGTTTTTTAGAAATGCCCTGTAAAATGGTACGTCTTGGGAAATGCGGTCAATGATTACATCATAGCCACATGGCTGGTTCATCATTACTTCTTCCACTTTCACATATTCGGCGGTGATCCCTTTCACCGCTTTTGAATTCACCCGCTCAACGAATGCACTTGGGAAACTACGTTCTTTCCCGAATAGGATGCCTATTTTCTTCATTATGTTTTGAATTTTATGTGTAGTTCAAAATGGGGGGATGGCAGAGCTGGGATTTCCCTACATTTGCCTGCCGTGCCTCATAGATTGTTATGATTCTTACTGTAATCGAGGCGCAAAGCTACATTGATTTATTCTAATTTGCCTTAGGTACAATTATTTCATCTTAGAGTATATCTAAGATTTGTTCTTTCTGAGAACCAATACTTAAAAACCCTTACTCCAAAAACAAGAACCTAATAAATTTCATGATCGAATTACAGAATAAGAAGGCGGGCACGGTAGAGACCGGATACGAGATAACGAGTATCCTCAAAGACGGAATTACTATTCACCAAATCAAGCAATTCCGGTCAACGTTTTTGGATACGCGATTCAAAATAGATGTTTATCTCCCACCGGATTTTGATGCTGGTAGTCACGGCAAATTCCCCCTGTTGCTTTTCAATGATGGCCAGGACATGCAGCAAGTTAGGCTTACACAAACCCTTCATCGCCTTTTTTTGCATAAGAAAATACCTTCCATAATTGTTGTGGCGATCCACGCTGGCAATCGCTTGCACGAATATGGTACTGCCGGGCAGCCCGATTACAAAAACCGGGGAGACTTGGCAGGTCGATACGCCAAATTCATAGCGGCAGAATTGCTGCCATTCCTCCAAAAAAAATATCCCTGTGAAACACATCCTGGCAAAGTCGCCTTTGGGGGTTTTTCGCTCGGCGGACTTTCTGCACTGGATATTGTCTGGAACCATCCTCAACACTTTGGAAATGTTGGCGTGTTCTCAGGAGCGCTTTGGTGGCGGCACTCCGATTTTGAGGAAGGCAATCCTGACACCCACCGCATCATGCACGAAATCATTCATCAAGAGGAACGCCGCCCTGGGCTGAAGTTTTGGTTTCAAACGGGCACCTTGGATGAAAAAGACGACCGCAACAACAATGGTATAATAGATTCCATCGACGACACCCTTGACCTCATCAAAGAGTTAAAAAACAAAGGTTATTCTGACTCCGACATTCACTACCGAGAAGTCAAAGGTGGTATCCACCACCCCTCCACCTGGGGCAAGGTACTTCCAGAATTCCTGGAATGGTGTTTTTCGGAAGAGAAGTAAAAATGAATATGCTGCAACTTTTTACTTTTGCCTTTTTACCTTTTACTTGAATCCATGAAAATAATTATCACAGGCGCAACCAAAGGCATCGGCAAAGCAATTGCCGAAAAATTCGCTGCGGAGGGTTTTGATCTCGCCATATGCTCCCGCAACAACGAAGACCTCAAGGGTTTCAAAAAAGAAATGCAATCCAAGCATCCCCAAATTGAAGTGCTGACCAAAGTGGCAGACATGCGCAAGAAAACGGAGGTGCTTGCATTTGCAGCGTTTGTAAAAAAACATTGGAACGGAATCGACGTCCTCGTCAATAACGCTGGCCTTTTTATCCCTGGTGAAATAAGCAAAGAAGAAGATGGCGCCCTCGAACAGATGGTCGAAACCAACCTTTACAGTGCCTACCACCTGACCCGTGCGCTGCTCCCCGTCATGCTCGACAGAGGCAGCGGCCATATTTTCAATATGTGTTCAATTGCAAGCCTGATCGCCTATCCGAACGGTGGATCATATAGCATCTCCAAATTTGCATTGCTCGGCTTTTCCAAAGTGTTGAGGGAAGAAATGAAAGACAAAGGTATCAAGGTCACTTCTATACTGCCCGGAGCCACCTGGTCGGCAAGCTGGGCTGGAGTGGATCTGCCAGAGAGCCGTCTGATGCAGGCCAACGACATTGCCATAGCTGTGTGGAGCGCCTGGACGATGAGTCCGTCCGCAGTGGTAGAGGATATAGTGATAAGGCCACAGTTGGGGGATTTATGATTGTTTCACTGTCTGAAGGCAAGACACAAAGCCGTGATATTTAGGTATTGAATTCCTAAATATCACGGTTTTTTTATTTAATATTGCTGGTAATTAGGAATTCAATACCTAAATATCACAAAATGGTAGCGAGAGCAATCTCAGAAAAAGTCCTTCAACTGGCCACCAAATTCCCAGTCATTAGCTTGACTGGCCCACGGCAATCTGGCAAGACAACCTTGGTGAGGCAATTGTTTCCAGACCACACCTACGTGACTTTGGAAAACCCTGATTTCCGCACGGCGGCCAAGTTGTCGCCAAAATCATTCCTGAAACAACGCAAGGAAAAAGGGATTATCATCGACGAAGCCCAGTATGTGCCAGAGATATTTTCATATGTACAACTGGAAGCTGATGAAAACAACAAGAGCGGCGAGTTTGTGCTTTGTGGCTCGCAGCACTTCCTGATGATGGAAAAAATTACCCAAAGCCTCGCTGGCAGGGTCGGCATTTTCAATCTGCTCCCTTTTAGTATGAACGAACTGGAAGATACAGAATACAGGTTTGAAGAGTACGCAGATTATATTTTTAAAGGTTTTTTTCCCCGTGTTTATGATAAAGATATTGCCCCGCCGGACTACTATCCAAATTACATCCAGACTTATGTAGAAAGGGATGCCCGACAAATTATCAATATTTCAGACCTTGGCGTTTTCCAAAATTTCATTCGCTTGTGTGCCGGGCGCACCGGCCAGCTTTTCAATCAATCAGAAATTGGCGGACTGGCAGGTGTCGACCAAAAAACAGCCAGAAGGTGGCTGTCCATTCTCGAAACTGGCTTTCAGGTTTTCACGCTTCCGCCCTATTTCCGCAATTTCAACAAACGCATCATCAAAACTCCAAAACTGTACTTTTGGGATACTGGGTTGGCCTGCTCTCTTTTGGGCATTCAGTCTGCCGATGAACTGTTGCACCATTTTGCCAGGGGTGCACTTTTTGAAAACTTCGTGATCGTCGAAACGATCAAACATTTTTACAACAAAGGCATTCGTCCCAATATCTATTTCTGGCGCGACCATGTTGGTCACGAAATCGACCTGCTGGTTGACATAGGCGGTAAAATGTACCCTATCGAAATCAAGTCTGGTCAAAACCTCCAAGCCAGCTTTTTCAAAGGATTACAGTATTTTAATAAACTTTCTGGCAATGACCCAGCCAACGGATATATTGTTTACGGCGGAGAGCAGCATTTGGAAGGGGAGCATGGAAATGTGCGGGGATGGCGGGAAATGGTGGGGTTTTGATTGCATTCACCCCATCTCCAGCCCCTGTCCTTCCTTAAATGCCTTGTACCTCCCTTTACTAAATTTAGACCCATTAAAAACCTCCACCTTCCGCAATTCCTTTTGCTCTTCCTCTGACAGTTTCGTAAAATCACTGCATTTGGCCGAACAGCAACTATTGTATTTTTCTGCACAATCATCACATTGGATAAAGAGCAGGTGACAGGCATCATTGGCGCAATTCACATGCACATCGCAGTCGCCACCGCATTGGTGGCATTTAGCGACAATTTGCTCGCCGATGCTTTCGCCGAGGCGTTCATCGAAGACAAAATTTTTGCCCAGAAATTTGTTGGGCAAGTCTTGTTTTTCGCATTGGCGGGCATATTCGATAATGCCGCCGTCCACCATGAACACATTTTCAAACCCCTTATACAAGTAATAAGCGCTGGCCTTTTCGCAACGTATACCCCCAGTGCAGTACATCACGATATTTTTGTCTTTTTTGTCGGCCAACATGACCTCCACGAGGGGGAGGGCTTCGCGGAAGGTCACCACGTCAGGGCAGATGGCATTTTCAAAATAACCAACTTCACTTTCGTAATGGTTGCGCATGTCCACCACGATGGTTTCGGGATCATCGGTTATCTCATTATAGGATTTTGCATCGAGGTGTTTGCCGCGTTTGGTCACGTCAAAACTTGCATCGTCGAGGCCATCGGCAACAATCTTTTTACGGATTTTTATTTTTAGTTTGAAAAACGATTTGCCATCGTCTTCGATAGCAATGTTGATGCGGATGCCTTTCAGAAAAGGAATGGAATAAAGGGCTTTTTTGAATGCCTCAAAATTATTTTCAGGAACAGACATTTGGCCGTTCACGCCTTCTTTGGCCACATATATGCGACCATAGACGCCCACTTCATCCAACAATTTATAAAATTGGTGGCGGAAGAGTTCTGGGTTTTCAATGTTGGCATATTGATAAAACGATAGTGTGATGCGCTTTTCATCACTGGCGAGCATGCGTTGTTTCAGCTCGTCGTTGTTGACTTTATTGTACAATTTCATTTTTAAAGGTTTCAGTGACAATTGCAGTTTATCCTGAAAAAGGAAGACGCAAAGGTAGTAAATCGAAAAGCCGTGAATCCTCCGATGGGGTGACTTTTCTCATTTGTTTCCCCCATCCCTTAACTAATCATGTTTGGGACTGCTTTAAATTTAAACCACGGAGAACACAGGGAAGCACAGGGGAATCACTATTTCCGCCTTCGGCGGAAAACCCCCTGTGCCCTCTGTGTCCCCTGTGGTTTAAAAAATGCAAGCTTTGGTTCTAAATTAGAGCTTACAGATCACTGCATCTCATTTGCCAGAGAGTTATAAACTCCAACGTGACAAAGTGGTATTAGGGACTTGGGGAATTTCTTTTTCCAGTCAAAATATCGTAAACTTGCTTCTGGTCAGCACCACTCACTTCTGTCCTTCATTTTTGAATTATATTAATCTCTAATAACAAACACATGAACATGAATGCTCTACTCCGAGTAGCTGTTTTTATACTCCTGTCGGCCAATACGCTGTTTACTCAAACTATCTTTATTAATGAATTCCTGGCTTCCAACTCCGTAATCCTTGCCGATGAAGCTGGCGAGTTTGATGATTGGGTCGAGTTGTACAATGCCGGGACAGTGCTTGTTGACATTGGGGGCATGTATGTGACGGACGATCTGGCCGTTCCCACAAAATGGCAAATACCTTCCTCCGATCCTGCCAAAACAACCATCGCAGCAAATGGTTTCCTGATTCTTTGGTTCGACAACGACCCTGCCCAAGGGGTTCTCCATGTCGGTGCTAAACTCAGCGCCAGCGGTGAGGATCTTGGCCTTTTTGCTTCTGACGGAACGACTCAGATTGATGCGTTCAGCTTTGGGCCACAGTCGTCTGATATTTCCAATGGTCGCCTACCCGATGGAGGGGTTGACTTCCAGTTTTTTAATGTTCCCACGCCAGGCGAAACGAACGTTGGTTCACAGGGAGCCGACAAAGCAGGGGAGCCGACAGCCTCCGTCATTGGAGGTTTTTATAACAGTGCTTTCACTGTAGAATTGATGACCATCACGGCTGGGGCCGAAATCCGTTACACGTTGGATGGCAGTGACCCCACCGACGTTTCAACGCTTTACTCTACGGCTCTTTCCATAAACCAAACAACGACTTTACGTGCAAAGGCATTTGCAATAGATTTGCTGTCTAGCACGACAGCAACCTATTCTTATATTTTTGGACCGGGGCATACATTCCCAGTGATTGCATTGTCATTCAACGATGACGACTTTTTTGATCCCGCCACTGGAATTTATCCAAATTATGAACAAGATTTGGAGCGGCCCGTGCATGTAGAATTTTTTGAAACGGATGGCTCGCAAGTATTGAGCCAGGAGGCCACCGTTGAAATCCACGGGACTGGCAGCGCGCAGCTCCCCCAGAAATCATTGAAGCTAAAAGCAAAAGCCAGCGGGGGCAGCGGATTTTTTGAGCACCCTATTTTCCCAGATTTACCTTATGGTAAATACCAGCGGTTTTTGCTTCGCAATTCTGGTCAGGATTGGGATATCACCATGTTCCACGATGCAATGGTAGCAAGCCTTACAGGCGACTTGAGCGATGTTGGCAGCAGCATCAAAATGCCCAACCTCCACCACCAAGGATTCCGGCCAGGGATCGTTTATTTAAATGGCGAATTTTGGGGCATCCACAATTTGCGGGAGCACATGCAATCAGCATACGTAGAGCAGCATTTTGGATTGATCGACAATGAAATTGACTTGCTCGACAACGATGAGATAAAAGAAGGTTCAGATGATAATTGGACGGAACTGACCAACCTCCTGAATAACAATGATTTTACTAACGATGCCAGCTTGGATCAATTTGGGGAGATGGTCAACCTGCCCAATTTCCTTGATTATAATGTGATGAATATCCTGATTGATGGCAGCGACTGGCCTGGCAATAATTACCGCCGTTGGCGGGCGAAAGACAATGGCAAATGGAACTTCATGACTTTTGACCTGGACTTCTCTTTTGGCCTATTCAACATTTTGCCAGGAGGCATTACTTGGAACACGGGCGAGGCAACAGCCAACTCACTGGCAAGATCGTTGGATGCCACGCAAACAACTTGGCCAAACCCCAAGTGGAACACGCTTTATTTTAGGAAACCAATGAAAAATGAGCAGTTCCGAACAGACTATATCAACCGCACGGCGGATTTCCTGAATGTGCTTTTTGCCCCTGATCGAGTGAATGCGAGGATCGATGAATTCGTAGCCTTGTACACCCCAGAAATGCAGCAACATTATGACAAATGGAACAGCGGATGGAATCCATTTGATACTAATGTGCAGAATCTCAGGGACTTCGCCAATGCCCGACCGCCGATCATGCGGCAACATGTGGTGGATGCATTTACGGATGTGACAGGCACGGCTGATGTCACTTTGCAGGCCGACCCGCCCGCTGGTGGAATAATTGAATTTAGCACACTGAACTTGACGCCAACCAATTTACCTTGGACAGGAAAATATTTTACAGGAGTGGAAATACCTGTGAAAGCCATCCCTGCGCCAGGGTACATTTTTGATAGCTGGTCGCTCGGGACTTTAGGCAATAGTTCAGCGGGGGGGGGGTGACCCTAACTGGCGATTTGACACTGACCACCCATTTTACCCTGAGCGGCACACCTACTGAGAATATTGTAATCAATGAAATAAATTACAACTCCCCCGACGCACCAAACAGTGGTGACTGGCTGGAACTCTACAATCCAAACAACCAAACCGTTGACCTATCCAACTGGACTTTGGAAGATGAAGATGCGGGACTCTTCACCATTCCCAGTGGTACCATTTTACCTCCTGACAGCTATTTGGTTTTGGTGGAGGATGAGACGGATTTACACCTGTCTATCCTACCGTCAGCAACTATCTGGGCAGCTTTGGGGGTGGGGCAACTGGTTTCAAATTCAGCAACAATAATGAATTGTTGATCCTGCGAAATGCTAACATGGCGGTTATAGATAGCTTGCATTATGATGACGAGATGCCATGGCCTCCCGAAGCCGACGGTAATGGGCCGACGCTCCAACTGACGGATCATTTTCTCGACAACGCGCTGGCTCCTTCATGGATAGCCCAGGCTCCGACACCAGGGCAGGCAAATGTTGTTTCGCTGCAACCTCAGACGATTGATTTTCAAGCTATTGCAGACAGGTTAACGACTGATGCCCCATTTGATATAACCGCAACAGCCACCTCTGGCTTGAGTGTGCAGCTGGCCATTTTATCAGGCCCGGCAAGCATCAGCGGCAATACCATTACATTAGATGGATCAGAAGGAGAAGTTATGGTAGAAGCAACTCAGGCAGGTGATTTTATCTGGGATTCTGCAACTCCCGTGGTGCAATCGTTTCAGGTGACTGAGGAAGTGATTTCATCGGAATATTGTGGGTCTTCTGGCCAGCAACCTTGGCATGAATGGATCGGGCGGGTGGAATTTGGCAGCATTGACCACACTTCTCTCAAAGATTTGTACGGCAATTTTACGAATATCTCGACCACCATTGGCCCTGGGGAAACAATTGGGCTAACGGTCACTCCTGCATTCAGTTGGACGATGTATGAAGAATATATCCGAGTTTGGATTGATTATAATCAGGATTTTGATTTTAACGATCCTGGTGAAATGGTGCTAGAAGGGCACGGCACAGGACTCCTCAGTGCCAATGTGACGATTCCGGCCAATGCCGTTTTGGGTCAAACGAGGATGCGTGTGTCGATGCAACGGAATCAGTACGCTGGGCCTTGCGATAATTTTACCGTTGGTGAAGTGGAGGACTATTCGGTGATTATTGGTTCGTCCACTCTGCTGCCCCAAACCATTGATTTTCCCACCATTGCAGATATGAATACAGGTTCTGCCCCATTTGCCCTTTCGGCAACCGCCACTTCTGGCCTTGCTGTGAGTTATGAAATAGTAAATGGCCCAGCGACGGTAAGTGGCAATATCGTCAGCTTGACCGGGGGCAGCGGCACAGTCACCGTCCGCGCAAAACAAACCGGCGATGCTCAGTACCAAGCTGCCGTTCCAGTAAACCGAACTTTCACGGTCATCAATGTTCCTCCACCACCTCCTCCAGGGGTTTATTGTAAATCGAAAGGTAGCCAGCCTTGGCACGAATGGATCAGGCAGGTGGAGTTTGGCAACATCAACCACATTTCATTCAAAGACCTTTACGGTAATTTCATTAACATCAGCACGAATGCCGCTTTAGGTGAAACCATTTCGCTGACCGTTACCCCAGCATACAGTTGGGAGGTTTTTGAAGAATATTTCAGGGTGTGGATAGATTTCAACCAAGATTTTGATTTTGATGACCCCGGTGAAATGGTGCTGGAGGCACACGGTACTTTCTCGCTCAGTGCCGATGTCACCATTCCGGGCGCCGCTGTTTTGGGCCAAACGAGGATGCGGGTCAGCATGCGGCGCGGCCAATACCCTGGCCCATGTGGCGATTATGTGTTGGGCGAGGTGCAGGATTACACTGTAAATATTACCCCTAACGCTCC
The DNA here is from genome assembly GCA_029263015.1 of Saprospiraceae bacterium. Lineage (GTDB taxonomy): Bacteria > Bacteroidota > Bacteroidia > Chitinophagales > Saprospiraceae > UBA6168. Next base: position 65,534 of record JAJCYI010000182.1, read on the forward strand.
TTCAGGGCCAGCAATTGAGGGCCTCCCCAGTTTTCCATATTTAAAGCTTTTCCCCAATCCGACGAATAACCAAGTGACTGCACATTTCAGGTCGTTGAATCCTGGTAAGGTGAGAATAAACATTGTCAATTCATTGGGCATGGCTGTACGGACCGAAAAGTACGATTTACAAAAAGGTGAGCACCGCATCGTGTTAGATGTTTCGGCTTTACAAAGCGGCCCCTATATTTTGTTCTTACAACCAGAAGGGGAGAAGGTCATGGCCAAGCGGTTTATAAAGATGGAGTAGTGAATTGATTTATGATTTATAAATGCCCTATTTATATTCAGCCACTGTATGTTTTTTATATCCTCTTTAAAAAACATACAGTGGCTGAATATTTTTTTTAAAAAAAGTGAAAATATTTTCTGTTAAAATTTTTGTTTTCCGTTTTTTTTTTTTTTGAACTTGCACGTCTATTTTAATATCAATTAAAAACATTTTCCATGAAACCGATTAAATACCTTTTTCATTTCACACCTTTCCTTATTTATTCCTGTAAATATATTTCATTTAAACCATGCCATTAAGGTTTTACCGCTTTGGGCGGAAACGGGTTTTATTGTAAAAATATAAACACGTTTTTGAGATCAGTTGGGAGGCATTTTTAAAATGCCTCCCAACTCTACCCGTCAATATTTATTGCACAAATAATTGATTATCAATTATTTGTGCAAGTCTTTAAATCTAATACCCTTATTCTCTAAAATCCTGTAACCACATTATTGGAACAATTATCCTGACATGAAACCATTGTTTCGTGCAGGGATATTATTGCCTTTTCCATAAGGCAATTAAATGCCTGTCGGCTTTTGACCAACAGGTAAATGGGCTTGTATTTTTTAACCTTTTTAAATACTTATTTATCATGATGAATTATTTTAAAATTTTTATCACAAAACATGCTTGGTTATATATACCAAGCATTGCTCTTTTTTTATTTATTACTCCGGCATTAAATGCACAGCATATTCAAGAGATAATGGAGGATTATGAAGACTACAAAGGGGCATACCATGTTAGAGTATTTGTCAATTTTGTCGAAAGAACCAACGACCAGTGGATAACTGCTCTGTCCGCTGCCCAATTACAAACACGGGCAGAAAAACTGTTGAATAATTTGAATAACGCCTATAACGAACATCAAATATATTTTGTACCCGTTACGGGGGGAAGCACGCCAGTCACCTCATGTGTCGAGGATGATGATTGGTACGATACAAGTGTAGATGACAACCTAGTGGCTTCTGACCTTCACGACAAAGCATTGGACATTTGGGACTTTGGGGATATAGGGATTATTCAAGGGGAAGGGGAAGGAGGTATCCCTGGCCCATTTTTATGGGTTCAAGGAAGCGCTGAAGACCCCAATGATAATGATGATGAGAAACCTGCCTCCCATTCTCCAACATTAATCCATGAAGTTGGGCATTGTTTAGGGTTAAGGCACACTTATGCTGGAGAAGGTGATTATGACGGTTGTTCAGGACTTACGGGGTGTCCACCAGAGTACGAATCGTATACTCCACTCTGTGAATGTTGTGAAGATTTAGTGTGTGATACTGATCCGACAGATGTTGGCATAGTGTTATCAGAAGATTGCAGTGAAGCAGATGTCCCTATTGGTAATAATTACGATGAGAAAGATTTCTTGAATTATATGGCAGGTAGGGCTCAAGATGAAAATGAGTTTTGCCATAACCAATTTACACCCGGTCAGGTTCAACGAATGCGGGTTTATTTAGAAAGGTCAAATATTATTGATGTTATACAGATAAAGCCTCAGACATTAAGTGGGGTACTATCTGGAGGAATATATGGAAATATTATTGTAGAGGCAGGGACAGAACTCGAAATCACCTCCCAGATAGAAATGCTTCCGGACGCTTCAATTTATATTGAAAAGGGATATATCGACCCCGACCCCACTAAGAGTAAAAATGGCGGGCTATTAAGGGTAAGGTCAACCATTACTGGAGCCTGTGGCCAAATGTGGCGGGGTGTGATCGTGGAAGGAGATGACTCCCCTACGACCCAAAGCCATGCCTTTCATGGGAAGGTGGTCGTTCATTCCACGGGGAAAATAGAGCATGCAAAAGTCGGCATAGAAGTACAGGACATAGATGCCTCAAATATGCCTCTATCTTCAAGTAGTGGAGGGATTGTAGAAATTCTGGGTGGAACCATAGAGAACAATATCATAGGTGTTCGCTTTGGCCCTTGGAAAGTGGCGCCGAATATCAGTAAATTCTATTCGCCAAAATTTAAAATTACCAATGCCTACCGAGGTGGCAGTGTCCAACCGGTTCTTTTGGATATAACCTCCATCATGTTTGAGAATTTTATTGGGGGAGAGTTTTTCGATCTGCGTTCTGCCTGCTCTTCCCCGTCTGACAGGGCGATTGGTGCTATACTGAAAGGTTCCGGGGGTGTGTTTGAAGGGTGTGAATTCAAGAACCTCGATATTGGGATTTGGGCGGACGAAGTTAATCTCCTATTCGGGTCTATAAGGGTTTACAGTAATGATTTCAATAATTGCTATACAGGATTAATTGCCCATGGGAAGGCCAGTTTCCTCATCACAGGCAATAACTTTATAGTAAAAAAACCGGATGCTTGTCCAGCCAACCAGAACCAGCGTATTATTGGAGCCATTCTAGAAGGGAACACCACAGGCTTTATTTTCAAAGGGAATGATTTTTCACATGGGAACACAACCGCACCTTCTGAAACGCTGGTCGGCACTATAGCCAGGGGGCTGGGTGAGGGTTTGAACAATGAAATCAGGGAAAACACTTATACCGATTTATATAAAGGCAACCTTGCTCAAGGATTCAATGGATTCAAAGATGCGGGATTAATTTATCTATGCAACACAAACCTTTCCGATGAGTTCACGTATGGCGAACCTTGGGGAAAAGATTTTGAAGTTCAGTCAAGTGGATCAGTAAGAAAAATACAAGGCATAGTAATTAATGCCAATCTAACAGAGTCAACTGGCAATGTATTTTCCGAAGATGCCCATACCTTTTACAATGCTGACCAAAACGACATTATTGATTACTACTACTATAATGGGGCAACTGAAGAAGACCCAAGTGAAGGTGCCAATTCTAACAATATCACCCATCAAGTGGTATTTACTCCAAATAGCAATTGCTCCCCAAATCCTGTACCTTGTACGCCGCCATGCGATGAAGGTTCTGTTGCCGACTGGGATGATGGATTCAATGACAACGAAAATGAATGGATCAGGCTAAAAGGTAATCTGCCTTCCCTCATTGATACCTCAGAGATTGCCGCTACGAAAGATTCTATACTGTTTCATCGTCTAGAAATGGACAAGTACGCAAGCCGCCTGTTACAACAGTACACTTTGGACACTACGGATGTTGAAACAGACTCCATTATTGTTTGGCTACAACGCTCCCAATCGTTTTCTTCCGATCTCCGGTTGGTCAGGCATTATTTCTTTAACATGGATACTACCTTATTTGACACCCTTTGGACAAACCTGACCAATGGTTACGACCTTGATTCAGTTCAAATTGACATTTACAACGATTTGGATGATATTTATGACCTTATTCGGGCAGATGTTTTCTCGAACCGTTCAGTCTTTGGTTTACCAAACAATATCATTGACTCATTGAGGCACTGGTCCGAATGGTGTTCTGAACCTGGGTTTCTATCGCAAAGTATCCTGATCAGAAATGGTATCTTTGTGAGATCTGATTGTTCAGGTGGCACTCAGGGCAGGCAGGGTTCTGAAGGGCCAAAAGATATACCAGATATTGAACCATCTTTGATCCACCTGTTTCCTAACCCTGCTGACGGATCAATAACACTTAGGGCTGATTCTAAGGTGCAATTCGACAGGAATGTCATGTTTTACAATATGAACGGTCAGAAAGTACTCAACTCTTTGTTGCCTGGGAACATTCTTGAGGCATCCATCAATACATCATCTTTAGCCCCTGGCATCTATTTCGTTAAAATAGAAGGGAAAAACGCAACTGTCCAAAAGGCTAAGGTTGTTATAAATCGATGATCTAAAATACACTACAAGATAAGGCATAAAATGCATTTCATGCCTTATCTTAAAATCCGAAAGTTATGAAAGCAGCCCCTGTTGGTTCAATTATATGCCTCTTTATATTTTTTGCCAAAACAAATGCCCAACCAGGTTTCAATATTGTTGACGACCTGGGCTACCCCAATAACCAGATGTACGAGATGATAGTACACAATGATACCATTATCGGGTATGGCCTGGCCTACAATACAGCGCCAGACCCACAGCAAGGTATCCTGTTGGTCAAATATGATACACTGGGCAACCTCTTGGACCATAATTTGATCATCGACTCGCTGGGCGACCATCTAACCGTAAGCAAACAATGGGGGGGGCTTACCACTACCCAGGACGGAGGGTTT
>JAJCYI010000183.1 GCA_029263015.1 Saprospiraceae bacterium
GTCACTCGCGTATCGAAGGCGTTACTGGCGAGTGTGATGGAACGCTTGAGGTAACCGGAAACGAAGAACCCATCGATTGCAAACCAAGCAAGGCCGACGACCACGCTGATGGCTACGAACGACCAGATGCCAAGTCGGTCACCTGGGGCAACAGTTTTAAGTGTGTAGTACGGCTCCAGAAAAAGCCAAACAACTCCTACGCCAGCCAGTATTGAACGAATGAGGGTGAAACAACTGTGCATCACCGCACCTCCCATCGAATTGTGAACAGCGGCACGCTGTGCGACTCCATCTTCAACTGTCCTTCAATCTTCGCAATCAGCACTTCGCGTTGCTGGTCAATCTCATCCTGTGCGTCGTAGAGTTCACGACGCTTCTTGTTCCGCTCCGACTCGGCTTGCTTGAGCCTTTTCTGTGCCGCCAGCTTCTCGGTCAGGGCCGTGGCAGCCTGGCTGTCGCGACGTATTTCTTTGACTTGCTGGTCGAAGTCCTTGATTTCCCGTTCCAAGCCTAGCTTGAGGTCGTCTGACCACCGTTCCAACTTGCCAACTTCCTCGTCGAAGAATAGACCGTTGCGGTTATCGACTTGCTGAACGCATCGCTCCACTTCTTCTTTTCTAGCTTCGTCGAGGTAGGCCCCTGCTGGCTTCTCTCGCGATTTGGTTGTGATAGTGGCAGGTAGGCTCAACAGCTTCTGGCAAAGCTCGCTGTCAAGTCGGTGGCCGTCGTCGGTTTCAGCAGCAAAGACAAGAAACTCTTCGCGGTCGAAAGACTCGATGGTCACTTTCGACAACTCCAACCAGCCAGTCGAACCTCGGAACTTTTCCAGAGCGGCAATCCGGGAACCATGGGCGTCGTAATCGAAACCGATTTCAGCAACAGCTAACTGCCTACGAGCAGCCCGGTCGATAAGCATGGCCGCGAGTGGATGGTCAGCCCGATAGAACGTGTCGCCGTTCTTTTCGGCCTTCTTCCAATCGAGGTTATAGTTGCCTTGGCGAGAGTCGCTGCCCGTGTAGAAGAAGCGGGGTTTCTTGGGGTCGAATGTCGCTTCATTGGCCAACTCGTGCTGCGTGAGGGACAGCAGCCAGCGTTCTCGGTCGGAGAGACTTGAGAACGCCTGTTTGCGATGAACCTTGAGCCGAGCGTGAACGTCTTCGTCAAAATTGTCGAGTAGGGCCTCTCGCGTTTGTGCCATGCGGGATTGTACTTGTTCTTCAAGTTCGCTCTGAAGCTGGTCAAAGGCAGTTTGAATCTCGTCCGTCGAGCGGCATTCCTGGTAGACCTGGGCGATGCGGCGTTCGATGTCGACGCCTGATTCGAGGGCACCCAAAACTTCGTCGCTGGCCCCAAAGACTCCGTCGAAAAGCTGGAACTTTTCGGAGAGCAACTGGAAGACGCGAAGGTCAGCCTCGTTGCGACGGTTGAGGAAATTGACAACAACCACGTCGTGTTGCTGGCCGTAGCGATGGCAACGTCCGATGCGTTGCTCGATACGTTGGGGATTCCAAGGCAAGTCGTAGTTGACGACAAGCGACGCGAATTGAAGATTGATTCCCTCGGCACCAGCCTCGGTGGCAATCATGAGTGTTGCCCGGTCGCGGAACTCCTCAACGATGGCGGCTTTGGTGTCGACCGCTCGTGAGCCGCTGACAACGCTGTCGCCATCGTGCCGCCCAAGCCATTGCTTGTAAATTTCCCGCGAGTGCGGGTCGGTGTTGGTTCCATTAAACAGAACGAGCTTTCCTTGGTAGCCGTTGCTGCTGAGTAGATTGAAGAGATAGTCCTGTGTGCGACGGGACTCAGTAAAGATGACGGCCTTCCGCTTCGCTCCTAGACTTTCGGCTTTGTCAAAGGCAATTTTGAGGGCGGAAAGTAGAGCTTCCCCTTTGGCGTTGTGGCGGATGCCATCGGCAAGGTCGGCGTACTTCCGCAACTCGGCCAGTTCTTCCCGAATCAAGGCAGGGTCAATCTCGGGTTCCTCGATAGGCTCTTCGTCCCATTCGTCCTCTAGCTCGTCGAAGCTCTCAAAGTCGTCTTCAAGGTCAACAGTCTGAGCTGGCTCTTGCTCCGCAAGCATTTCTTCAAGTCGCGTCGCCAGCCGTCTCAGGGTTCCACCAATGGCGAAGCTGGAAGATGCCAACAGCTTCCGCAAAATCATCGTCATCAACATGCGTTGACTGGATGGCAAAGCGAGCAGCACGTCGCGTCGCAGATAAGCCGAGACGTCTTGGTAAAGCTGGTGCTCTTCATCAGACGGCAAGAATTCCTGAGTAATCGCCACGCGGTTGGTGAAGCGAATGTATTCGAGTACCTGTTGTCGTAGCGTTCGAGTGCAAAGAGGTTTCAAGCGTTCCCGGAGTAACGTATTGCGTCGTTCCTCATCATTTGCACGGACAAACTTCTCGCGGAATGAAGCTGTGTCGCCGAATACGTGTGGGTCGATGATGCTTACCAGCCCATAAAGCTCCATCAGAGAGTTTTGCAATGGAGTGGCCGTCAGCAGCAGCTTTGGTGCGTGTGAGACGGCTTCCGAGATAGTGCGGGCCATCTTGTTGGCCGTCTTGTAGACGTTGCGGAGTCGGTGGGCTTCATCCACGACCACGAGGTCCCAGGCGACACGGCGAATCTCCTCCGACTTGGCAGAGGCGAAGTGATACGAGCAGGAGACAATTGCGTCGTTCTGTTCAAAGGGATTCGGGTTGCCGTTGCGTCGAAGCTGGTTGAAGTTGCGAGACTCTAGGATGACGGTGGGAAGGAAGAACTTTTCCTCCATTTCTAGCTGCCACTGCTTCCGCAGCGTCGCTGGAAGAATCAAGAGAATGCGGCGGCGACGCTCGGCCCATCGCTGAGCGAGTACGATGCCCGCTTCGATGGTTTTTCCCAAGCCGACTTCGTCCGCGAGAATCGCTCCTTTGGTGAGAGGTGAGCGGAAGGCGAAGAGTGCCGCGTCGACCTGGTGGGGGTTGAGGTCGACTTTCGCGTTGGCGATGGACCGAGACAGATTGTGAATGCTGTCCGACGCTGATTTCAGCGTAAGAGCGTGTGCCCAGAACTGACTGTGGTAGTCGGTATACATGGTCAGCGTGGCTTCACTCGACGGGGGGCGGGGGAAAGTAATTTCTTGCGGATTCGTTCCAATTCGCTCCGCTTGAACAGCCGGTAGTTGTTGACTGCGTGGCGGTATTCAGTGATTTTGCCGTCGCGGCCCCAATTACGAATCGTATTGGGGGAAACGCCAAGGAACTCGGCAGCCTCATTTACCAACAAATAGTCGTTGGTGGTCGCTTGCATTTGGGGTTCTTCCAGAGCTACGTGGAAAGGATTACAATCATGACGCAACCTTACCAAAGGTAAGCAAGGGCGAGAAGTACCTGATGGCGACGATTTGCAGATTGTCGGCATGCAACGGGTCGAGAAAAATGCCCGGTCCGTCCTTGCCAAGGGGTTAACGGGCGGGCTTGTCGAAACCGAAGCCGACCTGGCTCGCCGTGAAGGAAGTGGCGACAAATGGCAATCCGAAGGTCAAGCAGCCTTCAACCAAGAAAGTCGGACAGTTCCGTCAGAAAGTGAACTAATGAACCTCTTGCGAGTTTATGCATTTGCCGTAACTCCCCAGCGTAAGGTGGACAATCCAGAGCCTCCTATTGGTGGTTCAATCACAATCAACACGGACATTCGGGTTGCATTGGATGACGCTTTTCGGAAAGCCAAACTAGACCAGCAGGACACTATTGATTTTCGCGTCGACCCCAAGTCGCGTTCTTGTGAGACTCGCGATTTGATGATGGAGTTAGCTTTCGGAAACCCGCGAAAGACCAAGGGAGTGGCCACTAGGTTAGCGAACCGACTCTCAACCGTGATGGACTCGCGGTCGCCTTCTTCACTGTTAGTGTTGGCGGCTTCCGGTGATAACGCAACGGTAAGGCGTACTGCCGTGTGGGCGTTCCCAAGAGACGAGTCCTTCCAATTTCGCAACAACAAGAGCGGTGCGGTTGTCAAGCTGCTTCAGGACACCTTCAGTCGTACATCGCGGCTTCGCAAAGCAGCCGTTTTTGAAGGCCGAAAGTCAAAAACAGACTTTCTATCCGGAAGAGTGTTGGACCATCAGGCATCCGAGGGACGCAAGGCTGCCGATTACTGGATTGACTCATTCTTGGACTGCACACTCGGGCTGAAAGGTGAAGCTGGCACGAAGATTCTTGCTCAGTGTCTACAGACTGCTTTTACGAAGGCTGACAGCTCTGCGACTCGCGAGAATATCTATGCGGCTATGATGACGGCTCGCCACGCGAACTGGCGTCGTATTTCGCTACGGAAGTTTGCTCGAAGCCACCTAAACAATGAAGCGAAGAAGCTGCTCCTTGACGCATCGCCAAATGAAGAAACAAAAGGGACGACGTTCGATTTCAAGAAGGATATCTTCGAGAAGAAGCTCAACTTCCGCATCTTCCATTTGGAGAAGAATATCTACGTATCGGCTCCATTTGAAACGATTGGCAACGGAGTCAGTCTCTCGGACGGCAAGAAGAAGCGGCTTAAATGCGAAGGCTTGGTTCTTGAGGAAAAGGTGAGGGCACGTCATGGATGAAAATTCTCTGAAAGCAGCGTACTCGTCTAGGATAGAGATACTACAGTCAACTGCTGCTAGACTTGAGACGAAGGTTCAGGACGACCTCTCCGAATTGGGCCACATAGACAGAGTGTCATTTCGAGCCAAGGGAATTGAGAGCTTTGTCGAGAAGGTGCTCGAACGAAAAGTAGAACCACCGTATAAACATCCGCTGACGGAAGTCGAGGACCAAATTGCTGGCCGAGTCCTTGTTTTCTTTCTGAGTGACATCGAGTTTGTACGAAGTCGGTTGGAACAGGTATTCACGTTCGTTGAGAGTACAAGACGTGAACCGAAGAAGGATGCAGAATTCGGCTACGAGAGTCATCATACCGTATGCGTTATTCCCCCAGAGGTGAAATCCAATGATTGGAACGACCAGCCGGATATGCCAAATACATTTGAGTTGCAAATTCGCACTCTTTGCATGCATGCTTGGGCTGAACCGCAGCATGATGTCGGATACAAATCAACGGAAGAACTGACGCGAGAAGACAGGCGAGAGCTTGCCTGGGTGGCAGCTTCCATTTGGGGTGCGGACCATGCTTTTGAGCGAGTTGTGAAGAGACGCAATGGGCCTTGCCAGGAATAGTGTCCATCCGTACACTGTAGTGCTGGTGGCAAGCAAATTACAGAGGTTTTGGAATGTGCGATTTTGAGCCAATTCAGATGGTGCCACACACAGCAGCAAAGCATTTACTGCTGAGGCTCTACCTGGACCGTTGGTTCCCTATTCTCGGAAAGCATAACCAACGGATGAATTACATTGACGGCTTTGCGGGACCTGGCGAATACCACGGTGGCGAAGCCGGGTCGCCAATTATTGCAATTGAATCGGCCATAGCTCATGTCGCAAAAGGAACGATTGGGGCCGACGTTGAGATTAACTTTATCTTCATAGAAAGTAAGCCCGAGCATGCCGACCACTTGCGTAGTCGTCTGAGCGACCTAGAGGTGCCCAGCAGTTTCAACATTAGCGTCATCGACGGCGAGTTCTCGGAGCAAGTCGGCGGTATCCTGGACAAATTGGATAATGAAAACAAATCTCTTGCTCCTACTTTCGTTTTGGTGGACCCGTTTGGATTCAGTGGGATTCCATTTGACTTGATGGCTCGCATCCTGAAATTCCCTAAGTGCGAAGTGTTCGTCAATGTAATGGTGGATTTTATCAACCGATTCTTGGACCACCCCAATGACAGAGTTGTGGCACATTTTCCGACAACATTCGGAATACAGGAAGTGCTGGACATTCCTAGTAGAGGGGGGAATCGCGTGCAGCAGATTCTTAACCTCTATCGTTCACAGCTTGAGACGCACGCCAAGTATGTGGGGCGATTTGACATGCATGGCAAGAAGGACCGCAAGACGTATTCTCTTTTTTTTGCATCGAATTCTCCCAAGGGATTCGAGAAGATGAAAGAGGCAATGTGGTCCGTCGATAAGGTGTCTGGAAACAAGTTTTCTGATGCTGACCCGTCAAGTGCTCAAGGCTACTTGTTTGAGTCCATGGGTATCGATGTTTTATGGGACGAGATAATAGCTCAGTTCAGTGGAAAGCGAGTACCAATGACTGAAGTAGACCGATTTGTAATTGAGAACACAGATTTCATTCCGTCCCATGCCCGAAAGTTGCTGAAGTCGCATGAGAAGCAAGGTGATGTTGGTGTTATCGCCGCCAACGGGTACAAACGAAGAGCGGGTACATTTAAGGCTGACAAAGTCGACATTGTATTTCCTGATATTTCGCAATAGGTTGAAACTAAAATGGCACAGAACACTGCAATACAATGGTGTGATTCAACTGAGAATCCAACCATGGGATGTGCTGGCTGCGAGTTATGGTCGAGTGAACGACAAACTTGTTACGCAGGCGTTCTCCATCAGCGGTTTGGTGGCGTATCGTCAGGATACGCTCCAGAGTTTGAGCAGGTAACGCTGTTTCCTGGGCGAATGCGGCGAGCTTCGCGATGGTCGGACTTGTCTGGCAGGAAGCGAAAGAACAAGCCTTGGCTAGATGGAATGCCACGCCTAATCTTTGTATCGGATATGAGTGACGCTTTGTCTGAGTCGGTCGAGTTCGATTTTTTGAAGGAAGAAGTAATAGACAACGTTACTAGCGAAGATGGGCAAAGGCACTGCTGGTTGTGGTTAACGAAACGCCCGCAGAGAATGGCAGCCTTCTCTAGGCGACTCGAACAAAATTGGCCAACTAACTTATGGGTTGCAACAAGCATCACAACGCAAAAGTCGAGTTCTCGGATTAAGCATTTATTGGAGGTTGGTGACAGCGAGACAACCCGCTTTCTGTCCGTTGAACCTCAGTGGGAATCAATAAACCTCCAAGAATGGCTTCCTGAAATTGATTGGGTGATTCAGGGTGGTGAATCTGGGTCCGATGCACACCCTTTTCACGTAGAGTGGGCTGAGTCGCTAATCAAGCAATGCCAAGAGGCAGATGTGCCCTATTTTCTAAAACAGCTTGGTTCCAATGTTTGTTGGAAAGGCACGCAATCTCGTTACGTTCATTCCCATGCTGGCAATTGGGACGAATGGCCGTCTGACATAAGAGTCCGACAATTTCCAGAATTGGAGGAAGTGTGACACTGTCAAAGCTCTCGTATCCAGAATCTTGTGCAAACGCGATAGACTGAGGTTCAAGGGTCTTGGACATTGCTTTAGTCTGGGCATTTCCGCAAGCTTCGGATTATTTGCAGAATCGCACGCCGTGATGCAGCATCCAACTGCGGCCAAGCGGTGTGCAGCAGATGCAGTTCTTCCGCTTCTTCAGGGTCGATTGTGGCGACATCGGCTGACTGACAGTCGAACCGCAGCCAGCCCGCTGCCAGGGATTTTGTGCTTTTCGTAAGTTGTTTACCAGTAACGGGGTTACGCAAAAGGGCTTGCGGGTTCGATTCCCGCGTCCCTCCGTGGAGACGCGGACTTTCATACCAAGCTCGAAGTGTTATGACTCATCAAATACCTCACCGCCGACCCAGCCAAGATTGCGAATCCAATGGCCTGTGTTTTGTTTCAAAACGGGGACGGCCATGGATAAAATACGCAGAAGATTTCTCAATGCCGCACGATGTCCTATGACAATTATTTCCCATGGGTACTGAGCGAGCAGGTTCTTCAGGTCGACCGCTGGGGTACTTGTTACGTCACCTGCCCGAGCCCCATTGACTACGGTATCAAAGTATCGCTTGGCAGGAATGTCACAGTTCGGCAAAGGAATGCCGATTGGTTGTTCCAGAAGGGTATAGAATGTGGTGCGATAGTAATCAATCCACCCGTGTGCTGCGTGATGCTTTGGACAGTGGCGGTTGTGTATTGTGCATACCAAGTCGAACACGTCGTCATTATCACCATATGAATAAAGCTCGCAGAATTGAATTATCGCATCCATGCAGTCGCCATGTTCCGCGAGGGCAACGTGAAAGTTGTCATCACTGAGTGAGACTTCCCAAGGCACAATAGGACTTTGTAGCCATTCGTTTTGCATGAGGTGGTTGTAGATATCAAACAGGTACATCACTAACTCAGCATCCGATTCGCTCCATAGCTCGGCACGCACCGGCTCTGCCGGACCGAAGCGGAGTTTGGATTCCGGCTTGTCCTCACTGCTTTGTTCAGGCTTTGGTGAATTGCTTTCGTTCACGAAGGTGCTAGCGGTATGCTTCGGATTTTCTGTAACGGTTTCAGTTGCACATTGTATTCGGAGAGACTCTGGGAAGCTCGGCGTGTTACGGTGCAAGCACTGTGCAATCATACCAAAGCTCGACAATGATGAGAAGCAACTGCTCGTTAAGAGCCCATAGCTGATTGCGAGCGGTTTTAGAAAAATCCGCGTGCCAACAATGGAACGCGGAATGAATGAGCCGCTAGTAGCTGGTGAAAACGTGTACGCCTGAGTCGAACGCATTGACGCTGTAGTGCCCATTGAGGAATAGGTCCCGACTGAAAACCTCGTAGTCGATGTAGAGGCGGAGGTTGTCCGGTAATTGATAGATGTACAATTCATCGAAGATGTGCTCGGCATACGCCAGTTCGGAATCCCAGTGCCCGTGGTAGGGGTCCTGGAAGAATTCTTCGGTGGCGTACTCCTCTCCAACATGGCTGACGTAGGCCGCGAAGGCTTCGCCATGTTCCTCGATAAGAAGAGCGAGGCGAGACACTTCTGGGACTCCGTGGCACTCGTGGATGCTGATGGGTCCAAAGCCTTCGTAGTCGTGGATTGCGTAGTCTCCACCCGATTCAACTGGTGAGCTACTCAGGATGGCACGGATGTCTTCCTGAATTTCGGCGGGTTCTCGTGCGGCATCAAGCCATTGGCCGTGTAGGTATCCTGCATTGTAGGCTGCGAGACAAGCGACGTATATCATTGGTTTGAGTTTCTGATTCATTGTTCGTTTCTCCATGGTGTTTGTAAAAAGTGGCTGACCCCGTCAGGGCCAGCCGTTGTTCTCTAGGCCGCAGCGGATTCTTGCTCCGCGTTCTTGGTTCGCTCGGATTCGTTGATGAAGCGAATCGCTTGTTGGGCCAGCTCGACGAGAGCCTCAAGTTGCTTGAGGTTGTAGCTGCCGTGTTCCCATTGGCCTTGACGGTTCTTGTAGGGCCGCTTGAGCGTCGCCGAGAACCAAGTTGCCCCGTTCTCTTTGGTTTGCTTGAAGACGGCCATGTGAACGTTGCGATTGCTATTGGAAAGTGTTGGTTTGTTTTTCATTGTTTCCTCCTTTGGAAAAAAGTGATTTGTTCTTTCACCCTGTGCCGAAGGACAATCACTTTTGAACGGGAGGGAGCAGCGGAGTTGCTGCCAGAGAAAAGAAGGCCCGACTGCTGCAAGCTAAGTGACAGGCATCGCCTGGCACGGGGTTGCCTCGGTTGGATTACGCCAATTTCTGGCAGCCTCACGCGGATGGAAAAGAAGGAACCACACACGAGCACTGCATCTAGCTTTCATGTGCCGTCACACATTAACGAGGAGACTGGCTAGTCGCCTGTCATTTCGCGATTAGAGAGTTCTTCGTGACTTTTAATGCAAACTGTGATACTGGTAGTTCATGAAAGAAAAAAGACGCAAACCCACACCACAAGAGTTCAAGGAAATAGGCTGGATGCGAAGCGGCGGAAGACGTGACCTCGGATATACCGGCACACCAAGGACTGGCATGACGAGAAAATGGTTCGACGAAGATACCGGCGAAATAATCGAAAGAGAAGTCGACGACATCGATGCTTGTCTACTGCAAGAGCGACCGGTTGGCACGCCGAAACGCAAATGCATCCCCTAAGGACGGGACCGGTGGTATCACAAACCTCCGTAGAGATTCAGAGTCATTCGCCGTCGACGTAGAAATCTCTTCCATCAATCAGGTAGCTACAAAGGCCTTGTATGACCTCAAGGTCTTCGGTCTCACCGTAGATATCCCAGGTCAGCACCTCGTGCTGGTTGCAACCACCATCCTTGAAAACAGGTTGCTCTGATTCGTGCGAGACTATCCAGTGTCGTCGCCCATGAGGATACTCAAAGGCCCAGCCGGTGAGTAGTTTGTCACCATGAGGTTTAACTTGGGGGTCGCCGAGCACTTTGGCCAGCTCGCAAACATGGGCATCGAGTTTTGCCACAAACTCAACACCAATGCCATGTTGAAAACACATGGGCACACTCCGAGTGTTTTATCCGGTTCTCAATAGTTATAAGCAACCTCAGGCCTGCAACGCAAACGGAGGATTAAATTCAGTTCGACAAACACTCGGAGGGCAAAGAGCAATTGAAACGAGATTTCGACGGCTAATCGTCGATTACGCTGCCTGTTGAAGGCATTGCTCGTTCATTTGAGCCGCTCGCAATGCAATTCTCCGCAATTCAGGGTCGGCGTGGTTCGCAAAAAAGCCCTCCTTCAAATTCAAAACCATTTTTGGTCCTATGATTTCTGTTTTAGGATTTCCGTTTATTAGTGATGCCCGAAAGTGCTTGGGGGCGTTATCCGAAACTCCGCTAGGCGATGCCATTTTCTCGCATCCATGGGCTTCGGTCGTTAACCGCCCACGTCGACGACGGCGATTGGATTGTCTTGGTCGTACGAGTGAGAGCATCGGACCGTCGATATAGAGCTGCCCGTAAACATTCTCATTCTGCTTGTGAACTTCAGCAGTATTGAGAAATCCACGGTCGAGTATTCGCTGGAGGAGGCGAGACTGAGAGGTTCGAAGCACTCCCGTCCAAGCCTTAAAATGTGCATAGCGGAAACGTGCGAAGTGCTCTTGTGGCTTAAGGCGTTGCATCGGTTTGCGTTGCGGTATGCGACACATGAAGTAGGCAAAATAGAACAGTGCCTCGACCGTCGTCGACCCGCCTTGAGCAACATGTCGCAGTACTCGACGAGCAACCGGTTTCGTTGTGGCCGGTATGGGCTTGTCATTGGGTCCGAGTAAGGTTCTCGACTCAAGTTCTGGAAGCAATCGCCTGAGCTTAGTAGCAGCTGCATCTATAGCAGACTGCGATAACCGACGGTTGCCTTTTTTCTTCGACTGGCAGTTAACGATTCGATAGAGCGATACCAGGCTGTCCTGGTGTAAGGAGGCGGCTTCCCAGAGAGCTGCGAAGACACGGACCTCATTGCGTCTGAAGAGTCCTAGCCGATAACCTTGAAGCATGGCTCCAAGCTGCCTGGCTGGTACTTTGGCATACCCGTCTTGGAATTGCCGATAGCGGACCGATTGCTTGTTACTGCGTGAAAGATGCACCATTTTTGTTCCTCCATGAATAGAGGCGAAGTGCCTGTTGGGCTGGGCGTACCGGTCCTGTGCGACAT
>JAJCYI010000184.1 GCA_029263015.1 Saprospiraceae bacterium
CGTTACAGGAGAAAATGGTGTGTCTGTTCAAAATTGTTCGGTCGGATCGGCTTAGCGCCGGTCCGATCGGGCAATGCCAAACCATTTGTCACAATTGAAAAAGAGGAAATTGAATAATTTTAAAAAGTGTACGGTAGAGAGATAATTTATTCCACACAAACAACCACAGAATTTTCATTTTTTTCGGCTGTTTTATAAAACTCAACTATGTGTTTGATATATCCATTAAACATTTCCTCTTTCGAAATTGTGTACATTTCGGAAAGTTCTTGTTTTACGTCGGGATTTAAGTTCTCATAATCCTTAAAAAATGATTCTATTTCACCTAATTTTCGCTCTTTGATCCATTTGTTGATTTCAATTATTTCAGAGTAGGAAATAAACCCTACGCATTGCCGCCAACCAATTTGAATATTCTGTTTATTTCCAAAAATTATTTTTTGAGCTGGTTTGTTTTCTTTACTAAACTGGTCGAGGAGGTTGTTTGCAAGAACCATTACAATATCACAATATACCTTGTATAAGTCGACGCATGAATCGTTGGCAGATCCAACTGAAGATTCTAAGTCATCGATATCTTCGATTGTGTTCGATTTATCTACTCTGTATAATTTTAAATGAACGCTCATTTTCTAGATATTTACCCATCATAATCCACAACAACCTTATCTGTAATTGGTGTAGATTGGCAAGTTAAGATATATCCAGCATCCAGTTCCTCTTGTTCGAGTCCATAATTTACCTGCATCTCCACTTTTCCTTCCAGCAGTTTCGCCCGGCAGGTGCAACAAACACCTCCTTTACAGGCAAACGGCAGGTCTGCAGATTTATTCAAAGCTGCATCGAGTATGCTATCAGTTCCTTGCGCAAGCTGAAATTTAAGGCTTTTTCCACCTTCGTGAATAGTGACTTCGCATGTTTTTCCTGTAATTGCTGCTGAAACCGCTTTCTTCTTAAATTGTGCCTGAGCATTGGCGGTGAACAGTTCAAAATGAACCTGTTTATTGCCAACCTCATTTGTGGACAAATAATCACGGATCAGGAAAATCATCTCCTGTGGCCCACAAAGAAAGTAGTCGTCAATCACGTCTTTATCAAGGATGCTTTTGAAAATAATATCCAGTTTGGCTTCGTCAATACGGCCATCAAATAATGGAATATCCCGCTCTTGTTTTGTCAGAAAATGAAAAACCTCGAAACGATCCATGAACAGGTTTTTCAACCCATCTATTTCTTCTTTTAAAATAATAGAATTGACCGTCTGATTGGCATAAAATAGTCGGAATGTACTTTTGGGTTCAGCGAGTAGGTGCGTTTTTATGATCGAAAAAATAGGCGTAATGCCACTTCCCGCTGCGAATGCAACATAGTTTTTCTGTTTCTCCTTATCAATCTTAACGAAAAAACGCCCATTGGGCGGCATCACTTCAACAGTGTCTCCTTTTTGTAAAACCTCATTGGCAAAAGTCGAAAACCTGCCATCTTCTACTTTTTTTACCGCCACCCTCCATTCCTTATCGAATGGGGAAGAACACAACGAATAAGTACGCCGGATTTCTTCGCCATTGATGGTGGCTTTCAAGGTGAGGTGCTGCCCTTGCGAATACTGGAAATCATCCTGCCACTCGTCTTTTATGTCAAAGGTGATCAACGCACAATCGGAAGTGGTTTTATGGATTCCCTTTATGGGTAGTGGATAAAATTTAGTGGCCATGAAGTGAAGATAACTTTTGTTTCCGCAAAACTAACACTTGTTAGTTAGAACGCCAAAAGCACGGTTTGGTTTAACAATGGACGGGACTTCGGTACTGTATCAATAGGGTTTCTATTTATCTCGACATCTCGTCGTATTTCCGGATGACATTTTCTGTGATGTTGACCTTGTCGTTCATGTATACGATATTAGAATTAGGGCCATAATTGAGCACCAAATCCAAGCCCATTTCTAAGGCGACCTGCCTGATCAATGGAGCAAGTTCTTTTTGCATTTGTTCCAATCCATCATTTATTTTCATTTGGCTTTCACGCTCGGCATCTTCCTGGCTTCGCTTGATTTGGGTCTGCATATTTTGCAACTCCAGCGCAACTTCCTGGCGTTTGGTTTCGCTCATACTGGCAGCTTTCGCTTGGGCGTCTTTGCTTTTGTCCTGATATTGCGTTACCATAGCATCAAGTTTGTTTCTCTTTGCCAGTTGAAATGCATTGATTTCATCGAAAAAAGCCTTTCCTTTAATCGATTTCTGAACGACAGCATCGGCATCGACTACACCAATTATTGTTCCTTGGGCTTTCAAATCATTGGCGCTGAATGCTAACCATACCAACAAACCAAAAAACAGATTTTTCATAATTTTTCTTTTTGATTTATTATAAAAATAATAGGCAAACTTTAATGCGAACTGGCGCTACCAAATACCCGAAATAGCATCAGTGGCACAATATAGTAATATAGTTCCATTCGACCGCTCAAGCAAGTGCGGCAGTGTTTTAACTTCGCTTCCTCACCGCATTTATCTGCATCCTCGTAATCAATCCTTCCAATTTCAACTTATTTATGGCTTTTCACTAAGGTTTTTTCTATTTGAGGGATCAAACCTTTTGCAATTAGAAAATGGCCATGTTCATTCCAATGATAGCCATCACCTGCAAATGGCGTTGTCCCTTTATTTTTCGAAAATGTACAAAGCCGTGAGGGCTCTTCTGCAAATGGGATTTTATATTTTGAAAAAATATTCCTGAATATCACAATCTGCGGGCTGAAACTATCAGCTGAGAAAGCGAGCATTTTGGTATTTTCAGGCAACCTGTTTTTTATTTTGACAATAATATCCTCCGTAATTTTTGCCGACCTGACCAGTGGTGGATATTTCATTTTCAGATTGGAAACATAATATTCAGCTGGATGCCATTCTTTTCCTTTTAATTTTCCGGTCAGCACTTTCCATTTTACATCCAGCCATTTGAAAAATAATATTTTTTTCTGCAATTCTTCCCACTGGCTAATAGGCCGTTCATAAAAAATTTGCCCCAAAGAATCGAGATAGGGACGACGTTCGCTGACTTTATATGCAGCCAGCCGCTCCATCTCGGGCGTGTTGTCAATAAAATCATTATTGCAAACTTCCAGCACCAAAAGGTCTGGACTTATGGTGTCGATCCACCTATCCATTGTCAAATATTCCTGCAAAGTGCCATAGCCGCCAGCCGCCAAAACAAACACCTCTACATCCAGGCTGTCCTTTATTAAATTGAAAAAAGATTTTTCATTGGATACCTCTATGCTTGCTGTATAAGAATCGCCGATGAAAAATATTTTAGGTTTATCCGAATCTATATTGCCGAATTCTTTAAACCCATTTTCATCGTATTTTACATTTATTCCATATTCCTCCCCAGCCTTGTCCTTGGCTTTTTTCTTCATTGAAAAAGCTGGTTTTATTTTCCAGCCAAGCACATCGTCCTTTTCTGAATAGAAAACCTGGGTCATGGCTCTGGGTAGTGGGCCATATTCCTTTTTAAAAAAATTACGGATAATTGTTTCACCAATTAGTAAAATGAGAAAAAGGAAAGTAGAAAAGATAATAATTGTAAACAAGAATTTCCGGCGAGAAGACAGGAGAGGTTTTGATGTTGACACCATTTTTGGAAAATAATAATTACGTGATTCCTAATTGTAGCTTTTTTGACAGTCCTGCACCAGCAGCGTGGTCACAGGACCTAACTTTTGTTTATGCACTAATGTACGATTCGAACACCACCGAATCTGGGGATTCGGTGTACATTGTACCTCACTTCCTCAAGCCAACGATCAGCACCCTCTTAATCTGTCCTTCCAATTTCAACTGGTTGATTTCCTTATGTTTAGAATACCATGAGTAGAGCCACCGCAGTGTGGAAAGGGTAGAGAAAAGGGCGATGTCCACGTCTATTTTGTTGAAATGGCCAGCATCCATGCAGTCGGTGAGTATTTGGCGAAAGCCGTCTTCATAATTGTCTCGGAGGGTTAGGAATTCTTGCTTGGGTCGTTCATCCAAATGCACCCACTCGCCGGTGAGCAGGGAGATGGCATCGGTGTGCTCGACCGTGTAGCCGACATAATCGGCAATGAGGCGTTCCAGTTTTTCCACTGGGCCGAGCGGGGCGTTTTGCACTTCTTCCATGCTTTGGGTGAACAGGCGGGCCATGTCCATCAACAGTTCCCGGAGCAGTTCTTCTTTGCTGGAAATGTGGTTGTAGAGACTGGCAGCCTTCACGCCAACAGCATCGGCGAGCAACCGCATGTTGGTGGCCTTGTAGCCCTGCTTGCGGAATAAGCGGGCGGCGTGGTCTTTTATTTGTTGGCGTTTAGATTTCAAGGGACAAAAGTAGAGAGAATCCAGGTATCGGACACCTCAAAGGTGTCCGATACCTAAACGCACTTAATGCTCGAAATTATCCTTGAACTCCTGATGTGCTTTCACGAATGATTCCAAATTGGCGTAGGTCCTCAGCACGGGCAACGTTGAAAGGTCCTTCAATTTTTTTTCGTTGATGAAATATAGATAGGAACTTTGTGGCCAATCTTCAAACGAAGCACAAAACCCATGGTGGATGGGATTGTGATGAATATACTCAATGAAAAACTTGAACCGGGAGAGGTCACCTGCCAATGTACGCTTGAATTTGGCCTTAAAAAGGCTTCCCCGCCGTTCCTCTTGCTTGTTGATGGCATTGGAAAAACTGGTAAAGAACCGCTTGAACTGGCTTTCGTAAAAGGTGTTTGGTGCAATTTTACCAGCCAGAAATGCAATGGCTTTTTTGGTATTTTCCTTTTCAACGAGCGCCATGATTTCGTGGGTTAAATCCTTTGCCTTACTCAGCATGTGGAAATGATTTGGCATTAAGCAAAAAGCGTAATTGGTGAAATAGGGAGAAATGTACTTGTTCCATTGTTGCCAAAAGAAATCGTAATTGCGAGGTTGGATGAAGAGGTTCTCGTCGCCGACAGCTTGGTTGTAAATGTGGTAACAGTGGTTAGGTTTGAGCGTTGCCCAGAAGTTAGTTTTCGCCATCGTGTTTGGTTTTAAAGTGTCGGACACCTCTGAGGTGTCCGACACTTGGGTTTCGAAGATGGCCTAAGATAATAAAAAGTTGAGATTTTAGGTATCGGACACCTTCAAGGTGTCCGATACCTTTGGCAATCACTCGATCCACAACCGCACACCCACATATCCTCTCGCACCTACCAGCGGTGCATAAACCTGCATGGCATCGAAATACTCACCGAATGGGTTCTGTGGATCTATGATAGCGTTTTCCTGCGTATAATTGGTCAGGTTCTCGCCACCCATATAGATTTCCCACTTTTTGAAACGGCGGGTGACCTGGGCATTGACCAAAACATAAGCTGGAGAAGATCCTTCAAAATGTTCTGCATTTGGAACTGAAGCATTTAAATGGCCCTGATGGGCAAATTGCATGCTCCCCACAAATTGCATGTTGGTGTTGAACATCCAGTTATCGTCTTTGGTCTTGTAATCAATAGCCGCTAATCCCCGATGGGTCGTTGTAAGAGGTCGTTGCTGCAGGCGTTCACTCCTATTCAGATAAGGTGGATGGTAAGTTGTCTGAACATCGTTGTATTTATAGGCCAGTTTGATGTTGAAACCATCAAATGCTTCCCAGGTGGTCAGGAGCAACATGCTGTTGGAATAACTGCGACCGTTCAAATTGTAAAAGACGATCTCTTTGTGCTCGGTTTCCCGGTCGGCAACGATCTGGTTTTGGAAATCGGTCCGGTAGAAGTCGGCAACAAACCCTGCTTTGCGCCCTAGGAACTGGAAGTTTTTGGTTAAATTTAAACCCACATTCCAGGCATCTTCCATTTCCAGTTTTTCCAGTATAACAAAGGGTTGGTTGGTGGCTAACATGCTTAAATTTTCAGCCAAGACCTGCGCTGAACGAACACCCCTGCCCCCACTCACTCTTATGATGCTGTTCTCATTGAAATTGTATTTCAAATTTACCCTTGGCGTAACAAATGTGCCAAATTGGTTGTGATGATCAGCACGTAATCCAGCGATCAGGCCGAACCCAGATGGGCCAGCATAAACATATTCTGCATAAACTCCCGGCATGATTTCCTTTCTACTAAAATCAGCCTCGTCCAAAAATTCTTCAACA
The DNA here is from genome assembly GCA_029263015.1 of Saprospiraceae bacterium. Lineage (GTDB taxonomy): Bacteria > Bacteroidota > Bacteroidia > Chitinophagales > Saprospiraceae > UBA6168. The sequence goes on from JAJCYI010000184.1 coordinate 6,163, forward strand.
TCATCGTATTGGTAGTTGACGCCGAGGTTCAGTTTGTGGTCGGTCGTTCCCAAAATGGTTGCGTACATCAAATGGGCGTATAGCCGCTGTTGCTCACCCCTGTAATAAGTCCTGCCAAAAACATTGTCCGTTTCGTGCCAAGAAGCATTGTAAATAAAACCAATGGAAGTTCCTGGTTTGTCGAAGCCAAGAAAGCCAATTTTACCAAAAAGATCAGCCCGGCGGTTGAATTGGCGGATGCGGTAGTAATCAGAAGGATCCTGGATGTCGCTGGGGAGTAATTGCCCGCTTTCCCGCTCATCCCGAATTACCTGAAGGTTGATTTGCGAACGGATATTTTCTCCACGGTAAAATGTGCGGAACAAGCCGTTCAGGGTTTCCTTTGTTGGCTGATCCTGAAAAGAATCGTTGTTTTTGTCAAACTCGCCCTGGGTCGTGCTGCCGTGCAGCAGTACGCCACTGCTCCACTTTTCGTCCCATTCTTTATTAGCATGCAAATTGATTTCCCCCCGCTCCACGGTCGATCCAAATAGGTTTAGGAAAAATGGCTTGTCCTGAAATGGCTTTACCAGCTCCGTATTGATCTGTCCGGTCATTGCCTGAGGGCCATTCTGTACGGTGCTGGTGCCTTTTGATATCTGGATGCCGGAGACCCAGGTACCTGGAATGTAGTCGAGGGCCAAAGGCTGCGCCAATCCTGTGTATGTGGGCCGTTTTTCCATCAACAATTGGGAATAAACGCCACGCAGGCCGAGCATTTGGATTTCCTTGGCGCTGGTAATGGCATCCTGCTGCATCACATCAATGGCGCCGTTGGTTTCAAAACTTTCGGCGAGGCTGCAACAAGCTGCTTTTTTTAGTTCCCCGCTACCTATGCGCTCCAGATTGATGGGGTCGAGCGTGGAGGTGTAATTGTCAGTCCCTTGACCGGTGATTTCTACTTCTACCAAATCAGTGATGCCTTCTATTTTAATATAAGCGGTGTCCTCGTGCGGGAACATTTCAATCAATACAGGATCGAAACCGACATAGCTTATTTCGAGGTTGGCCGTGGCCTCCATTTTGGGCAACCAAAAATCCCCGTTCATGTCAGTGATGGTGCCGATGGTAGTGCCTTCCCATTGAACAGTGGCAGCGATGAGGTTTTCGCCATCCTGGTTGAAGACGTTGCCGTAGAGCAGTTTTTGAGTACTGGTTTGGGCTTGACTGGTGGTGTGAAGTAAAAAATAAAAAGTAAAAAATAAAAAATGGAGGATTGGGTGGTTGTGGAATTGGGTTGATCGCCTTCTACTCGACTGAAAACCAGTGTCTTGTCGAGCACATGATTTTTGTGTTGAGAAAAACGATAATGTGTAATTTATTAGCACTTTCATGGATTACCTGAATTAATATGTCGTTCACAAATGAAGCGTACACATGTTTTACAAAATGAATTTGAATAGAAATCCTATTGAAAGACTAACAGCGGTAAGTTCCGATCCAGGGCAGTAGTTCTTTGCCAAAGGGTGGGGGAGGGAGATTAAATTCCCAAAGAAGGATCGTTGTACGAGTTGTTTTTAAATCAGAAAAAGAAAAAAGTGAATGGGTGTGAGCAGTTGCTGGGATGTTGATTTTGAAGTTAAAACATGAAGAAAGATAATCAACATCGAGGTTAACATATTCTTCGGTACAATTGGGGCAATCCTTAGTATTTTGTTCAGATAGGGTATCGCAAATTTCAATATTACAACAAGATGCAGTTGTATCTATTTCGGAACCCCCATGACAACCAAACAGGCAGCAGGCACTAAAACCAATTGAAGCAATCACCACGATTGCGGTCAAAAAGGCTATAGTTATATGACGTGTTGTTTTGTTCAAGAAAGAAAATTTATGCAAAGATAATCGCAAAGCGAATGCCAAGGAGATGAAAAGGGGTAATTTGTATGGTATTAACAGAATTAGAGGCCGAAGATGTCTGTTACAGGAATGGTCAAGTCAGGAATACTTGATACTTCAATTTGGTCACCAGGAAAATAGAGCCGTTTTGTGAGATACCCTTTTAGAGACGGATCGGTAAAAACGAATATTTTAGAATTGTTTAAATCTACAACCCAAGATTCGGCAATGCCGGCTTTGGCATAAAGGGGCATTTTTAATTCCTGATCTTTTTCTAGGGTTGTATCTGAAACTTCGATAATGAGCGGTATATCAGTTGGAGTAGGTTTTTTATTGTCGTAAAAATTCTTTTTATAATTCAAAACAGCAATGTCAGGTTCAGGTTCAGAATAGTCATTGATACACACAGGGTTTTGGATACTGAGGATGTAATCGTCTGATAGCATTTTCTTGAAAATCCAAGTAAAACGATTAACTGTTGCGAGGTGTTTAATTCCGATGGGGCTCATGGTAATGATATTTCCACTGATCAATTCTACTTTTTCATCTTCGGCAAGTACACCAGCCTTCACCATTCGGTGATAATCTTCTCTAGTGAATAGCTTTTGATCTATGTGCAGGGTCATGCAAATTGTTTTATCAAAGATACATGAATTAAGAATGTAGAACAACGCAACGGATTAGCCCCTCACACTACTAAGTGTGAATTTCTTCACGACTGAAACCGTCAAGTGCAATGCCACACCAAACAATGCCCAAAAAATCATTCTCGCCCGGCGGATGAGGCCGAACGTGATTCCCAATGCAGCAGTGTAGCCAAGAATATCCAATGCAGCGCTGATTCCCAATTCGTTTACGCCCAATCCTTGGGGGATAACAAAGAAAAGGGATGCGCTGGTTGCGATAAATCCAGCTACTGCGGTAAGGTCGAAAATATCGGGAGCAAGGCCAAAGATCATGAACATGAGGTAGATTTCGACGAGGTTGAACGAACGGCCAAGGAATTTAAAGAAAAATGCCTGGACAAACATCTTTGGCGGTACGGGATCATTGCGGTATTCCCCAACAATTTTCAGTTTTTTCAAAATAAACCCAGCAATCTTGGAAGGTGCTGAAGAAAGGGAGAGCCATACCATTCCCACTGCACTGACCATGAAAAGGCTAGCCGCAATTGTAAGGGGTACAAAAAAGACGGTGTCCAGCTCAATCGTGTACAATGTGACGCCCACGCAAAGTGCCGAGAACAGGAGTCCCGTAGTAGCATGGATCAACCGATCAACGACGATGGCCTGGCTGGCGGTGTGCCAGTCCAGCCACTGGGTAAGGTGCTTTAGTTTATGGGGTTCGCCACCAAGTCCGGCCAAGGGGATGATGGTGTTGTAAGCGTCACCGGTCAACTGGTTGTACATGAGGTCGGGGAAAGAAACTTTTCCGTTCACAAGGATTCGCAGGCACATCGTGTTCGCCAAGATCCAGAGGATGGCCACACTGAACACGAGGAACAGTTTATTGCCTACGGCAGCCAATGACTCAGCCACTACGCCTATTTCCATATTGAAAATGAGGGCACAAAGGATGACCACGCCAAACAGGTAAAAGTAGATTGGATTTATTTTACCAAAGATGGTAGAGCCCGCACCTTCTTTTTGCATGGCTGATGCAGTTACTGACTTCGAGACCATGATCGCCGTTGCAGTAGTACCTAATAAAGCCAGCCAAAACATGGCTTGGTAGAGAAATACAATGCAAAACAAAAAAGTGACGAATGCCAACATATCTTGTTTGTGAAGTTCCCGCCAAAAATTGAAAAACCCGTCCAACAGCGAGGATGTATTGGCTGGTATTTCATTTTCTGGAATAAGGTTGGTAGGGTTGATCTCGTGGCGTTGGTTATAGGCCATAGAACCCATTTGCGCCAACATGTAAATGGCTAGGGCGGCCAGCATGACTACCGCGAACAGGTAAACTTGAGAACCGGTCGCATGCCAGGCACTGATGCCCAGCGCTTCAAAAAAAATGATGTACCGCAGGTTGCTGGCAAACTGTTCGAACCATGCCCCAACGCGGGAAGTCCGCAAGGTCAGGCGGGCGAGCTCACCGTCACAACCATCAAATATGGAAGCAAGTTGGAAGATAAGTGCGCCGATGGCTATTTGTTGGTAAATGCCTGAAGAAGCAAACCATGCACCAACCATCGTCAATAAGAATACGAGTGCGGTAACAATATTTGGACTGACGTTGAACCTAGCCAGCCAAAAGCTGATACGAGTTGAGAAATAGCGGTTGATTTTCCGGCTTACCCAACCATCACTGGGACGGACTATCTGTTGCATCAGGCGGCGTTCTGCTTCCTTTTTCATGCTTGGGTTGTCCACATCTTGCCACATGGGCTTTTCAAGTGAAACTGCCCTGACCCCACTTTCATCAATAAATTCCTGGATGATATTGCTGACGGAATTGGTGCCGTTTTTTGCGAGGTTGCCCACTCGCTTACCATAGTTCTTCGGAAAATAAAAAAGGCCAGTATCTACTAGGTCGTATTCGGTGATCTCTTTCCCAATATTGTTGATGAACCCTTCTTTTGAAGCCACTTTGGTCGCATCATCCATATCAAAAACATCGTGGAGTTCAGGATCACAGGCAAGTGCTGGGAGGTGGGGCTGCTCTGTTGTTTCTTGAATAAAATCCTGAATGGTCGCCGGAGAAAAAATATGATCGGACATAGTCAATAAAAACGGCTCATCAAATCCCGCGGCCCCTGCTCCGAACGAAACCCCGTTCCCTTTTTCAAAATCTTCGCATACGACATATTCCACATCAATGTCTTTCAACCGGTTCAGCTTTTGCATTTCCGGTACGACCTGATCGCGGTACGCGCCTACCACGATACGGAAATGCTCCACACCAGCTTTGTTCAAAGTGAGGATAGCCCGTTCCAGTAATCGGAGGCCACCGACTTTCATCAAGACCTTGGGTTTAAGAACCCCACTTTCCCTAAACCGGGAACTTTTGCCAGCTGCCAGGATGACAGCATTTTTGACGGATATTAGAGCATTTGCGCCGGACAATAATTGCGTAGCTGGAGTAGCCACCGTTGTTGGTTTCATTCTAAAATATTGTACGTAGTTATTTTCAAAAAAATACTTTAGGACTAAATACCCTTTATTAATTGGTCAAACAAAAAAAAGTTGCATCAAAATGAGATCATTTGCAACCAATTTTTGGTTTGGGTGAAGTCCTTGTTAAAGCTTGACTATCAGTCTTTTTGGCTATAATGTGGATTTTGGCGCAAAGGTATATACAATGTTGTGGAAAATGAAAAGAACGTTGTACTGATTATTGACAGGTAGAAGTTTGGGCGGGAATAATAGATGAATGAGTAATTGAGCGAATTTATTTTTTTGATTTAAGATTACATGATTTATGGTTTTTGATTTAAGATTTGGTGCTCCCAGAATCAAAAACCTAAAATCATGTAGTCTTAAATCTCAAGTTTGGACTCATACTACTGGACATTAGACGATAGATTTTTAGACATTAGACTATTTCAAACGTATAAATTTATAATAACCAATGACCTATGGATTTTACAGCGTCTAATGTCTATCGTCTAATTGTCTAATGTCCGGTAGTATGGTTTGGATTTTCGATTTTGTTGTAATTATCTTGCTATCAGTAGTTTGCTCGCCTCTTGTTGATTGATTCGGACGAAATACATGCCGTTGGTGAGTGATGAAACATCAAGGTATTTGCGCCCACCAGTGAGGCGCATCAAAGCGATCACTTGACGCCCCATAATATCCACCACGTCAACATCCACCCAAACGCCACCTTCCCATTCGATGGTGATCCTGTCAGTAGCAGGGTTTGGATAAAGAGCCAGCTGGAAATTGTCGAATTGGGTAAACACGGGAAGTATTTCATCACAGAAATTGGTGTCAGGGTTCAATTCGAGCCAACCTTTTGGTGAAAGATCCCTGCCATTGAAACCTTCAAAATCAGCAGGATAACGTTCTGCCCGATAGGTCAAATTATTATTGATTTGGAGGGTGTCGCCTTGTGAAACCGATTGCCCCATTTTTAGTGGTGTCACGTATTCCCAGGCCAGATCGTTGTTGGGCGTAAGCTCAAAAATATAACCCTGTCTGCCAGCACAAACGAGGAAGTTGCCATTGTCTAACACTTGCAAACTTGATAGGCCGGTGGAAAAAACATCAGTAGGAGTCGGATGCGTGAGGTCAAGGTCATAAGTAGTGGGTCCCCAAACACCATTGGTCTGCGTATAACGCCATTCGTACATGTCCCAAGGCGGAGTGAAAACGTTAAAAGATGAAAAATCAGCACCAGCTCTGTTGTTGAAAAATGACATTTTTCCATATAGTGGGTGTGTCGGACTGACAAAATCATCGACCCATCGAACATCATGGTTAAAAAACATGGTCTGATCGTCGGAGGTGCCTTGGTTGTATGCTAGAAGGTTGCCCCAGCGGTACATGAAATCACCGCCATCGCCACTCAATCCACCCGAATGGCTTGCTGCCTGAGCGGTTGTGGTGGAATGGTCAATGATGTAGGCTTCATTCATGAAAGGGGAACTGAACACAATTTGATTGAGGAGTGGGTTGAAATCGAGGGCGTTGGAATGCAACCAGTCACGCCCCCCGTCGTTCGTCGTGAAGTTGATATTGAGGAGTTCAGGGCTGTCGGCCACCACTCCAAAATTGTCTTTTGTCTGATCAAAATCCTGCACCATATGATCCCATAAATGCCATTCCCAAATGATGTCATTGGTATTGGGGTCAATTTCGAAAACCCATTCTGACCAAACCTCACCGTCTGGAATAAGTGCAGTGTCCCGACCAGCTTGCAAAGCTTCGGCCATAGTTTTGTTTTCCCATGCCAGCGCCAACACATTGCCATTTTCTGCTATCGAAAAATCGTGGTGCAGCCGGTTGAGGGAGTCGTTCATTTCAAAACTCCAAATAAGGTCATTGTCCCAGGAACGGATTTCAATGATGGCCCCGCCACCGCCAGCCCAAATGGCATCGTTGCCAATTGCTGAGTGGCGTTTGGCTTTATATAAATCGCCATTGGGCATAATATAAGCTGTATTTCCAGGTCGGAAATCAGAGGAATCCTCCCACACGTGAGCTATTTCACCACAGTTGTCCAACAAGTAAACATTGGGCTGATTGTGCGGAAAAATGAGGTTGAAACCTTCATAAGCTTGGCCGGGGTTATATGAAAGAAGCCCCACGGTGTTGTCCTGTGCAATAGCTGCAGAAAGGAGGAAGGAAAAAATGATGTAGGTAGAGAGTAATTGTTTTTTCATGAAAACATTGATTGTCAAAATTGAGAATTGAGATATTACTCATCAATTCAAAAACTTATTCTTTTATAAATTTCTGTGTTAAAAACTGCGTCTGTCTTTCATTGGACAAGCGAAGTAAATATAATCCTGGCACCCAGCCACTGACATTCATGTGTATTTGATAATTCGCTGACGTTTCTGACCTGATCAATTTTCCGGTTAAATCCCAGATTTCAATATTGACAGGTTTACCGGTTTCATTTTCGATCAGCATTGTTTCGCCAACAGGGTTATTTCTCAACCAGGTAGCTAGGGGGGCTGTGGGAGCTGAGGTTGACAGTGGGTTTTCATCGTAGATAATACAATCTGATGGCCACGGGTCTAATTCCACGGGATTTCCTAGAGTGAGGTCTTTTCCCTCAAAAGCAGGATAATCGGCAGGGTAGCGGGTGGCTCGGAAAGTATTATTGTTGTTGGGCTGGAGACCCTGTACCACTGGGCCGCTTATTCCTGAGACGGGGTTGATGTATTCCCAGACTACTTCTCCGTCTAATGATACTTCGAACATCTGCCCAGAAGTGCCTTCACAAATAAATTGGTTGCCATTGGGCAGGCAATGCGCCCCTGAGATATTGGCTGAATAAAAACCTGGTTCTTCATATGTCCAATCAAGATCGGTTGGGCCAAAAGGTTCATTGTCATTGATGAAGTAACTCCCATTACTATTAGTTGGTGGAGTCCAAATATCAATAGAAGAAAAATTGCCACTGGGTCGACCTTGACCATTATTAAATACCATCAATTTACCAAAGTGGGGGTGGTTTTCAGCTAATATCCAAGTAACGTTGTGCTGGCCATAGAGGGTCTGCTCCGAATCGCCACCCCTATCATACACGCTGGGGTTTCCCCAGCGGTAGAGTAGGTCGCCACCTTTACCAGAATTACCTCCAGAATGACCAGTCGCTTCAGCCGTAGTAGTGCTGTGGTCAATGATCCATATTTCACTTAAATGCCTACTGCTCAGTACAATTTGATCAAGCTCGGGGTGATAGTCCACTGCGTTTACATGCACCCAGTCAACGCTACCACCGGGGAATCCACCGTTAGGGCCTCCATAATTAATATCAACAAGTTCAGGGTGGTCGGCCACTGTGCCATAATTCACTCTGGTGCTGTCAAAGTCCTGTACCAGATGGTCCCACAAATGCCATTCCCACACCGCGTTGATGTCGCTGTCGCCCACCATTTCTATCTCCATGATTTGTTCCGGCCAGATGCCGTTGTTGCTGATGGCGCTGGGATCCCTGCCAGCTTCGATTGCTTCGATTTGGGTGCGGGCTTCCCAAGCGATGAGCAGGAAATTGCCATTTGGCAGGGGTTCAATATCGTGGTGTTGGTGGTAGTTTGGCGTTGCATAATTATGAAACCAAAGCAGTTCGCTTTCCCAGTTGAACAGTTCAATGCGGCCAGCAATACCTCCTCCTGTGAAAGCACCTCCGATCCTGCAGGTCCTGAGCAGGTCACCATTTTCAAGAAGGTAAATAGCGGTGTTGCTGGTAAAATTGCTTTCCCAGGTATTGACCACAAAACCACAATTATCGATCAGATAAGTCGTATTGCCGTTGCCAAACAAAGTATAGCCATTTACCGAAAGGGAATCGTTCAAGAACAAGCCAACGGTTTGCTGGGCTTGGATTTGGGTAGAAATGAATAAAGAAAGGAAAGAGAGAAGTATGAGTTTTTTCATGCAAAAGCGATTTTGTAAATACTGAATTTACCAAATTCAGGTGTCATGCTCTACTTTGTCGGTTGCATATTTAAACGGTTTATTGGAGTTTTTGTAGATAAAACTGAGTCCTGCCAACTGACGACTTTAAAAATGTGCGAATCTGGAGATTTGCACTACTTCTACATATCCATCAATACCACATCGGTGAGGATGAAATTCAGCTGGTCGAAATCCTCGTCGTTCAGCATCAGTGTTCCTTTGAATACATAAGGCCGGTCAATGTCAAAATCAGGTGCTTCCTCCTTGAGGCGAAGTTCTGCCACGCTTTCAGCGCCAGCCTCACCGCAAAAGAAACACATGGCGTATGGGAATTTCGATAAAATGACCCCAGTAAATCCAGGAGCATCTGCGGTAGGGATGATATATCCTACCAACATGATTTCTTTTCCTTCCCATGCCAACACCTCGGGTGTGAATCCTGGCCAGGTCACGAACATGCCATATTCTTTGACAAAGGTTTTTTTGAATTCTGTTTTTTCGAAAACCTCCCAACCGTTTTGGTGTTGGGAAAAGACTGGAATAGAAGCGAGAATGGCTATGGTAAGAATGAGGCTTTTTATATACGTTTTTGATTTCATTAAAAAACGGGTTCAGTGATTTCTTTGAAAATGAGTGGTTTGTTTCCTCTTCCTAACAAAATTAGGGTTTTGCTCCTCAATATTCCAAATGCGTGATGATGCCATCGAGTTCAAAAGCGATGCTTTTCAAAAAAGCGTCGCTTTTACAAATCAGGCCAATTTATCGTTTCACAAACCGCTGGCTCATCCAGCCTTCTTCTGTCTGGATTTTAAGCACATAAATGCCCAGTGGCAATGTATTCACTTGGAAGGACTGGCGACCTGGTTGGATCGCGGTACGGGCAACTAATATTCCGTTCATGTCAAAAACGACAGCTTGTGCAGCCAATGGTTCGTTCCATTCAACGGTAAGGTAGTCAGTCGTTGGATTTGGGAATGTCTCCACGGCAAAGTCAACAACCTGCTCGTTCAGTCCATCAATAATCACTGTTTCCACATTGTCGATACAAAAGTAAGCAGGGGTGTTCATGCCGAATTGGCCGATATCACTGGAACTGAGAAAAAAAGACAAGCTGTCCACATCGCCCAGTGTTGACAGATCAACAGTTTGCCAATCATTCACAATGTAGTCCATGTTGTTGTCATCGAACCGGTAGTCTGCCAAGTAAAATTCCACGCTGTCGCTGGTCAATTGGCCGCCTTTCCAACTTTTGATGGTGAGCAGGAAAAAATCGGGGTCGTTGCCATCTTCGCCGCCGAATTTTTTTGCGAATGCGTCGCCGTCTAACATGCTCAGGTAAGCATAAGTGGCGTTGGTCACTTGTAGTTTATAAACATCCACAGCGCCGGTTTTGATCTGGGTGCTCCCCAAAACAAAAGAAACGGCATAAGTGGTTGAGCCATCGGCTCCGCTTCCTGCGATGGCACTGTACTGGTTTGTAAATCCTGGGGTTTGGGTATCGGTGGTTGCAGAGATCGCCCATCCCGACCAGGATGCCCAAGTGTCGTTATAAGAATTTGGGAAAAAGAGCCCTTCCGAGTCAAAGCCCTCGTTGCCGTCGCTGCCGTTCAAAAATTCACCAGCCGTTAAATTGAATTCTTCAAAATCTACAAGCTGTGCGAATAATCCGCTGAATGTCAAGAGTGCAAAACAAAGAGTAATTGTTTTTTTCATTGTTGTATTGTGTTAGTGATTTGTAAATAGTGATTAAGTGATTCTCAATTCTCAATTTTTAATTTTCAATTCTCAGCTTAACCCCCATCCTAAAATACCGCCCCGGCATGGCTCGCCGCTCAATGACTCGGTATTTGGTGTTCCAGAGGTTTTCTATTTTGAAAAATAGGCGGGCGTTCCAATCGCCTTTTTGCCAGTCATTTTCAATCCGCAAAGCTCCGACCTGATAGTTGGGCATGACGCCAACATTTTGGGTGTTCACTGATCCGGTAAAATGATGTTGGTAGCTCATTGAGAATGTATTCAATTTTAATTGAAAATTTCCAAATGCCTGATGTTCAGGCGTGTATATCAGTTGCTCCCCTCTGTCAAAACTTGGATTTTCGATTGCTTCCTGATAGGTTGACTTGATGAAATCGTACCCGCCTTTGAATCTTATTGCCGTTTTTTTGAAATGAAATTTCAGTTCCAATCGCTGCTCGATGCCCCTGCTCCAGACTGCCGTTATATTGCTCGGTGAATAAAAGGACTCCCCCTCACGGATGCTCCATTGGATCCAATTTTCGATGTTGCGGTTGAATGCGGTGATGGAGTAAGTGAGTTTATTTGATTGACAGACTTTCAATCCAAGCTCCTCGCTCCACCCTTTTTCAGGCTTTAGGTTTTTATTGCCACCTGGATTCCAATAACGGTCGTTCAGCGAGGGTAGGCGGAAATTACGGGTCAGTTTGCCCTCTAGGATAAGCCAGTCGGACAATGCACCTTGAATGCCAAGGCCAGGTATGAAAGGTGACAGGTTGCCGTCAACCAATTCTTGGCGGGTGTTCAGTTGGGCTTCCCAATTACCAAATTCTTGGCGGTACAGTGCAAAAACCGCCGTGCGGTTTTCTTGGCGTGGCTGTCCATAGCTTTTAGAATCCGATTCGATCCAAGTGTTGCTGAAACCGATCTGGAGTTTTTGTTTTTCGGTGAAATGCCATTGTTGCTGCACTTCGCCCATGGCTTTCCAAAAGTCATTTTCCGCCAGTAGGTTTATCAATGGGTCGAGGTATTCCTGTCTTTCCCTGAACAGGCCGGCCCTTACTGACAGGAACCCTTTTTTACCTGCACGTTTCCAATTCAAAACAGTCCTGAAAAAACCGTCTTTTTGCTCTGCCTCGCTGTGATTTTGCACCGTGGTGGGAGGTATTTCCCGGTTGGTCTTTTGCAGCCAGGTATGGATGGAAAATTGTTCGTTGGATTTTGGGTTCCAGTACAGATCATGTAGCAGGCCGTTCTGCTGTATCGCTGCGTTTTCTTGTTTTCTATCTGGTAAAACAGGGCTAACGGGATAAGAGAAATCATTCTCGGCTTGTTGGTGAAAATACCGCAGGTTCTGTTGCCATTTGCCTTTCCCGAATTGCAGTTTCACCTGCTGGTGCCACCAACCAAAACTGCCTATTTCACTTTGAGAGGATATGGAAAAGCCTTCTCTGTCAACTGGTTTGTTGTTCAAAAAAACCGTTCCGCCGATAGCACCGCTGCCCCATGGGGCGCTGTTACCACCAAAAGCAACACTCATTTCGTCGACAAAACCAACGGGCATGAGGGAAAAATCGAGTTGCCCCAGCATAGGGTTTTCGACTGGTAAGCCATTCCAGATTACTTGGGTATGCCCGGCACTGCCGCCTCGGATCGAGGTGGTGGCCGAACTGCCAAGGCCATAACTTTTCACGAATACGCCACTTTCGGTTGCCAGTAGTTCACCGAGGTGATTGGTGTTGTGGTTTTGCAGATCGGCAGGTTGCCAGGATACTCGTCTTTCTCCAATGGTTTGTTCGCGAATGGGGGAGGCAGTTATTTCGATGGTCTGGAGCTGGCGAGTGGAGTCTATTGATTGGTGATTGCTGGTTGATGATTGTTGGGTGTGGAGCAATAAGGGCCAAGCCATTGCTATTGCGAAGCAAAAGGTGGTTGTTGAAAAAATATATTTTCCGAAGGAAAGCAAAATTCTGCTTAAATGTTTGCGAAGCAAAAAAGAAAAAGACAGGCAGAAACGCAGGTAAGGAACAGCCAATGCCGACAAGCCATTTTACAAAAAAATAAAACGATGCCTGCCAGCTACGTTTCATCCTGGCCTTTCACCCGAAAGCCTCTGTGAATGATAAAATTGGCAGGTCTTCTGGCTCACTCCATTTTTTGACGCCTTCCCCGGTTCAGTTGGCAGTATGCAGTAAGCAGACTGGACTTTCCCAAGTGGCATTATATCAAAAAATATCAATGAATCACGACCAAGAACTAAGAACTAAAAACCAAGAACTAATCACCAGTCACGAATCACCAAAGAAGCTTACAGCAGCGGGGACTGCCCCGGATTTTCACCGGGTTCCCTATTAAGGCTGGCAACGGTTTGCCTACCACCAATTTTGCGGGGCGAAGATAAAGAAGAATAATGGAGAATGGGGAATTGAAAATTAATTTCCCATTCTTCAAAATGCGGTAACCCGTGGCAATTGGGCTCAATAATAATAACTCATGCCGAATTGTAGCCTGAACATTCTACTGCTTGGGAACCGGCCGTTTTCAAAAAAGAAAAGGGGTATGCTGTCACCGTGGATATTATAATATGCGATTGGCCTGATCGCTAATTTTTCAGAGATGAAAAATTCAGCGGAAAGGAATAAATTAGAAGTGGTGACTACATCATTGTATGAGGAAAAGGAGTCGAAGACGTAGAAGGTAATACCTGTGCTTAAGATTGAATTATCGAAAAAGTAATTCAATCCAGCCTGGGCTGTGCCTCCCCAACCAAAACTAGAGGAATCAAACACATCGAAGAAGGCCAAGGATTGGCCAAGCCCAGCCGAAGGGGCGAAAAATAATCGGTCGCCTAAAGGAATATATTTTTCCAATGAAGGCAAATAGAGACCTATGCCCGCTTTTCTTACATCTTTTCCGAATGACCCAAAACCAAAAAACCGGTGAACTAACCGGAGGCCATGTCCGATGAATTTTGATTGTTCGAAAGAACCTAAAAAGCCAATGTTTTTATAGTCTATCTGGCCTGAGAGATGCAGGTACCGGTTTCCTTTTTTCAGGTATCGCTCCGCAAGGGGAAGGCGCTCAGGTTTGAATGTTTTTTCAGGATTTGATGGCAGGAAAAAATTCACTCCAAGGGAAATGTCCAATCCGGTGGGTTTATTTTTTGTGTCGAAAATCGGGTCGCCCTGCGAGCCGGGAAAACCAACCTGGATAAGCGTTTTGTTATAATAGTTGTAGTTGAACCGCAGCTCTAATGCGGCATTTTGGGACAAGAAGCGAGCAATCCCAGCACTAATATTTCCATCACTTAGCCCAACTGAGCTTGCGCCAATCGATTGGTTGAAATCCGTTTGGAGGTAAATCCGGTTTTTGTTTTTAAAAAAATAATACCTTGAAAAAATACCGTAAGCGGGGATGTTGAACCTGCTTTTTTCAGAGAAATCAATAATATAGGTGGGGCTGTATTTTACCCCGAAAAAGAAGTTGTCAAAAAAGGCATAACCTGCCTGTACATCCATAGTGCCAATAAAATTATTGGATTCCTGAAAGTTATTGTGGGTTAGCCAGCCATTTAAATTAAGCAGCAAGCTGCCTTTTTCCGTTTGGGAATAGGAAGTGGAAATATAAAAGGAAAGGAATATGGTAAATAGGAGGCGCATATTTTTGGAACTATTAAGGCAAGGTATCGGATGCCTCCAAAGGCGTCCGACACCTTAAGTTTCAAGGCTTCACTTTCTTCCCCATTGCTTTCTGCATTGGGTTGAGCACTTCTTCAGCTTCATCTTCTTTGTAAACCTTGAACAGCTTGGGGGTTTCAGGCATTGGCATTGAATTGTTTCTCTCGTTCAAATCTGCTGTTTCGCGGTAAGGATCAAGTTTTACATGTGTAACGACCTTGTCTTTTACAAAAACCTTCTTCACCTCATTCTCATCCTTCCGCCAGATTTCGGCTGCCAGTCGCTGCACTTCTTTGGTTCCGTCCTCGAACGTCCATTCGAGGATAACAGGCATGACGAGGCCGTGGTTGGTGAACTTGATTTCATAATAATTTTTCTCATTGTATTTCTCTTTCTTTTCCTTTTTGGAAAAAACTATTTTTTCAGCCTTTTTCGTCTGCACGGAATCTTCCGTTTCCCAAGGTCGGTAGGAGGTGTAGAAATCGACCAGTTCCGAGTCCTTGTCCACGTCGAAAGCCATGCCCGATTCTTTGTTCCTTATTTTCGAAATATCATCAAAAGGCTTCTCTTTTATTATGGTATCAACGACCGTCAATTCAGCTGGGTCGTTTTCCAGATCGGCTTTGTACCAGCTGATGCTGTCCATTGAAATGTCAACGGCATCAATGCCATAAAACCAGCCACGCCAAAACCAATCAAGGTCCATCGCAGAGGCATCCTCCATGGTCCGGAAGAAGTCAGCAGGCGTGGGGTGTTTGAAAGCCCAGCGTTCGCAATACTCTTTGAATGCCATGTCAAAAAGCTCCCGCCCCATGATGGTTTCACGTAAAATATTGAGGCCCGTGGCAGGTTTTGCATACGCGTTCATACCGAATGAGATGATGTTGTCACTATTGGTCATGATCGGTTCCAATTGATTGGGGGCTTCGCCCATGTAGTCGGTGATCTTGTTTGCTGGGCCGCGTCGGTGGTTCCAATTATTGTCAAATTCCGAGAGGGCGAGGAACTGCACAAATGTGTTGATGCCTTCGTCCATCCACGACCATTTGCGCTCATCGCTGTTGATTATCATGGGAAAATAGTTGTGCCCGACCTCATGGACGATGACCGAGATCGCACCCAGTTTTGCCCTTTCGGTATAGGTGCCGTCCTCTTCCGCCCTTCCAAAATTGAAACAGATCATCGGGTATTCCATGCCACTGGATGCCTCTACAGAAATGGCTACGGGATAAGGGTAGGGGATCGAGTACTTGGAATAAGTACGCAACGTATGTGCTACTGCCTTGGTAGAATATCGGCTGTAAATCGGATAAGATTCTTTTGGATAATAGCTCATGCACATCACCCGTTTGCCGTTGGCATTGTAATGAGGCAAGGCATCCCAGATGTATTTGCGGCTGGCCGTCCAGGCGAAGTCACGGACGTTATCGGCTTTGTAAATCCAGGTTCTGGATTTTGTGCTTTTTTTGCTGTCAGCATTTGCTTTTGCCTCGTCGAGCGTGATGATCTGTAAAGGCTCTTTGGCAGATTTGGCCTGCTCCCAGCGTTGCAGTTGGGTTGGGGTGAGCAGGGTGGAGTAGTTGAGGCATTCGCCAGTGGAGCCGACAACATAATCGTCGGGAAGGGTCATTTTTACCACATAATTTCCGAAGGTAAGTGCAAATTCCCCTCGTCCGGTAAATTGTTTGTTTTGCCAACCTTCTACATCTGAATAAACGCAAAGCCTTGGAAACCACTGCGTTATGGTGTAAATGTAGTTGTCTTCATCAGGAAAATATTCATATCCACCTCGACCCCAAAATCCATCTACCCGATCGATGATGTTGTAATGCCATTTGATGTTAAAAGAAATCTGTTTGTTCGGCTTCAACCTTTCCGTTAAGTCGATCCGCATCATCGTTCCGTTAATAATATAATTGAGTGGCTTGTCATTTTCATCCGTTACGGCCTCAATGATGTGTCCGTACTTGTTTTTGTCCTTCCATGATTCCAGCATGTACAGCGCCTTTTCGTTCATCTCTTCTTTCATACTGCTGGCGTTGAAATGATGATGGTCGAGGTGGCCTTGATGTTCATTTTCATCCAGTTGCAACCACAGGTATTTTAGTGTGTGCGGTGATTGGTTGTAATAAGTGATTTTTTCGTTTCCGTTAAGTCGTTGTACCTCGGTGTCGAGGGTGCATTCAATGTCATAGTCGGCACGTTGTTGCCAATAGTCAGGGCCGGGTGCGCCGTCGATTCCCCGGTATGGGGTGGCGCTTGGCAGCACAGCGTCGAGCTGTTCGAATGCCTTGCCGTGGTTGGAAGTGTTTTGTGAAACGATAACCGCATTTGTTAAGAGCAAAAGCGCAAACGAGGAGAGGAATAATTTAGGTGAATACATTCAGTGTTTTTTTGTTTTGAAATAAGGAACGATGAAAAGATGAATCTACATTATTGGGTTTTGGGTAGGCAAAGATAAAAACTGGAATCAAACGGAATGGTTGCTTTTTGAGAAGAATGTTTGAATAGGAGGGAAATGTCCAGCGGGGTACTTATAAAATAAAATAATCGTTTTGGACAAAAAAAGGCGGGAGGGTCCTACCCACTCCCACCAAATAACAGAATGCTTTTGCATTCCTGATTATTTATTTGGACTCCTCATTACTTACTGAACCTCATGTTCATCCTCTAAATTTTTGTCTGGTAAATGGTGGAGTAAAACCAACGAAATAATGGCTGTGGCAAGAAGTATTAAATCGTTCATGGCTCATTTTGGATTTATTTAGGTGTTGTGTTTTTTTGTCGGAATATATTTGACTTTCGGAAAAAAAGTCCTTTCCAGTCCCATGTTCTTTTTGGTGCTTCAATTCTTAAAGATCGGTGTGTCCGGTATGTGCCGGATATTATCGAAAAATCATATTTGCCGGGTGGCAACTTTGAAAGATCCATTTCAATGGTCCTTCCTGATTCAGGGAGGCAATGAACAGTTTGAAATACAACATCTCCCTCCATTGTCCGCACGATCACTGCAACCGGTTTTATTATAGTGCCTGCGCAAGCAAGGAACACCTTTCCGTCATCCAGCGGTGGATTTGGGAAAAGTTCACCGATGAGTATGTCATGATAGCTGTTCATCGTTCCTGAATTCTTTTGGGCATGGTGCATAGAGTTGTTTTCATAAATTTGGTCTTTCTATTTCGTAGCGATTAGAGTTGGTGGAACTGTAAGTAACAAAGCCTAATTAATCGGGTATTTTGAGAATACCTTTTTCTGCTACCTGCCTGCCTACAGGTTTTCCTCGAAAAAATAAGTCCGAAACTTGGCTATGCACTAATTTTTTCAAGAAAACTATCGAAAAAATCTTACCCTCAAAATTTACCTTTGTTACTTAACATATTCTGCTGTGCACAAAGTTAAGGCAGGGCAGGGGGGACAAATCGGACATATTGGGGGGACAAATTGGACATTTTAGTTAAAATGAAGCAATTATCAGGTTGAAATTAGAATAGACTTGCCTGGAAGGAAGATTGAAGAATGAGATGTGGGAACTTGCCAAAATACTCTAAGATGTCATTTTATTAAGAATCAAGGCACTGTAAGAAGTCCGCTATTAGGTGAGATTTTAACTTAAAATGGGATTAGAAGAAGCATCGCTTTTCAAAAAGCGATGCTTCTTAAGGGATGGTCTCCTCAATTCCTTGAAGGATAAATTCCTTGCAGGCAAATGCAATATGTCAAACCCAAGTTTGGATTGTTGACAGCAGTTTTTTGACCAGGCTGGACGGTAGTTACCGATTGAGTTCCACCTTTCTGCCCTAATTTGACCTCAGGTAAGCCGACGCCATAGCCATTCCCAATAGGAGCACGTCCGCGCAAATCCGGCAGGCCAAAAGTGGTTCGTCCGTCGCCTCCATAGGTGGTACCCAACAGGGAGAACAAGGCGTTGTTTTGGGAAATTGGCAACAGTTGCCCATCGCAACGTGCCCAAAATCGAGGGCAGAAATTTCCTCCAAACATCATAATCTCTCCGAAAAATGGGTTTTCACTCACAGCGACTGTGGTTTCCCCGGCAGGACTGTTGGGACTACTGGATGTGGTGGCCATAACACCAAGGAAAAAGATGCCTCCAGCAACGAAAGCAAGGATTGAGTTGGTAGTGATTTTTGACATGGTGGATAAGTTTTGTTTATGATAATTGACAAATTTAACCAATTTGAAGAAATGCACCCTATTTCAAAGCTAAATGTTATCAATAATCAAATCACTCAAAATCCTGACCTCCGTTTTTTCAATAGCATGTTCAACCCCTTTAAAAACAATTAATTTTCCGCTCATTAATTTTCCCGCAGCTTCTTTTGCTTCTTTTATCAGCTTTTTCAGGATGATTTTTTGCAAATTTCAAAGCAGCATATCCACCCATGCTTTATCCAAAAATATGGGGACTGCTAATTTTGTTTTCGGAAATGAAATCGGCAATGTTTTCTGCAAATAAATCTATTGAGAAATCATTCTTGGAAGGTCGACCTCCATGTCCTTCAAAATTAAAATTGTGTACCTCGAATTTATTGGAAAACCTATTTTTAAGTTCACTAAATTGTTCTTTGCTGCCCAATGCTCCATGTAATAAAATAATGTCCCCTTTCATATTTTTACTTTTTACTTTTTACTTTTTACTTTTTACTTTTTACTTTTTACTTTTCTGCCTGCCTGCCGGCAGGTTACTTTTTACTTGACCTCAAACGTCCCCTCTGTTTTCTTTACGTCCAATATCTGTGTGAGCTTCGATCTGCCAGGCATTTCCACAAAAACCATGTTGGTTTGCTTGCTGAATTTTTCGATCAGCAATTGGTCGGAAACCAATATGTTGGAGATATTGGAATGAATGTGTTTAGGAGTTGAAAAAGTGACCTGGACTTGGTCATTTTTATTTTGTATGGACTGGAATATCAATGGTTGTTCTTGTCTATTCACGCTCAATTTTACTTTTTGTAAAATATAATTTCTTACGGAGTCGGCCTCTAAATTGCCAGCCTTAGGATCACCATATATTGCTTCTTTCAGGTCGTCCTGAAATAAATAAAATTTTACATCGAATATTTCTTTTTCTTCAGAATAAACGATTTCGCACACGCTCATTTTAAATTCGTGGGTGGCAAAACTGCTGCACAACAAAAAGGATAAGAAAAAGTGAACGACCATCAGCTCAAAATTTTTTCTAAAATTAAAATAACTGACACGCCGGCACCAGCACCAGAAATGAACACGTTCCATTCACGGTGTTTGATCTTCCAAATTTGCAAAAGCAAAAAATAGAATCCAAACAACAAGGAAACGATCATTATCTGTCCCAGCTCGATGCCAATATTAAAAGCGAATAGTGGCTTCAAAATACTGCCCATTTCACCGAACAAACTCCGAAAGTAATTCGCAAACCCCATCCCGTGGATCAGTCCAAAAAACAAGGCAAGAAAATAATTAATCGAAATGTTTTCAAAAATGCCCTGAGTGCCTTTTTCTCTAATGTTATTCAAACTGGTCAGCAGGATGGTGATGGGGATGAGCAGTTCTACCAAGTCGGCTGGCACTCTAATAATATCCAATGCTGACAAGGCCAACGTAACGGAATGTCCAATCGTAAATGCAGTCACTAAGATCAATACTTTTTTCCATTCTTTAAGTTTGTAAACGGCACAAAGGGTAATGATGAACAGAAGGTGGTCATATGCCTGTAAGTCGCTGATGTGGTCGAAACCGAGTTGGAGGAAGGCGGAAAATTCGGACATGGTGTGAAAGTAAAAAGGCAAAAGTAATAAGTTAAGCCATACATTTGCTCTTCAATGAACAAAGCAATTTTTTATTTTGCAATTTTTATTTTACATACAGCCTGCCATCAAGCCCGCAGTCCCCACCTCACCATTGCTACCGCCGCCAATGTCCAATTTGCCATGTTAGAAATAGCGCAGGCATTTACCAATAAAACAGGTATCGAATGCGACATCATTTTAAGTTCGTCGGGAAAACTGACAGCACAGATCAATGAGGGGGCGCCCTATGATGTCTTTGTTTCAGCGGACATGAAGTACCCTGAAGAATTGTACCGATCTGGAAATACCACAGCACCGCCGGAGGTTTATGCTTTTGGAAAATTGGTGCTCTGGACGATGCGGGAAAACATGCAGTTAGACATGCAAATGTTGGTAGAGGAAAAGACCCACCACATTGCCATTGCCAACCCGAAAACAGCACCCTATGGCCGAGCGGCGGTTGAAGTCCTAAACCATTTCAAACTATATGGCCCTGTGCAGCATAAACTGGTATTTGGCGAAAGCATCGCGCAGACCAATCAGTTTGTGGTTTCAAGGACAGCTGATTTTGGCTTCACCGCCAAGTCGGTTGTTTCATCAAAAAAAATGATCGGGAAAGGGCAGTGGATAGAATTGCCAGATGAAGCTTATTCCCAAATAGCACAGGGTGCAGTGATACTGAAAAATGGAGATGTCGAAAAGGCTGGCCAGTTTTATGAATATTTGTTTTCGGAAGAGGCAAAAGGGATTTTGCAGAGGTTTGGATATGGGGGAATTGAGAATGAAAAATGAAAAACCATACTACTGGACATTAGACTGTAGACAATTTAGAACGTATAACTTTCTAAAAATCAACCACCTATGAACCTGCCGTCGTCTAATATCTATCGTCTAAATGTCTAATGTCCAGTAGCTTGATGAAAAACACAATATCATTCACAAAACACTGATGATGATTTAATTATAAAAGAATTTAAGGGAGTTGGAAACAAATAACCTACCCGTTATGGCGAAGCTATTTTTTCTTGTAAAGGTGTTTGAAAAATTAAGCATAGCTGGGTTACGGTTCATTCTTAAAGCATCTTTAGAAGGGAAAAGAGCGAGTCAGAATGGGTAGGTTATTTGTTTCCAACTCCCTAACTCATAACTCAAAATGAACTTTATTGAAGATTGGAAAAGAAAAAAGGAACAGGCTGGGCAGAGGGATCGGGAACTTGTCAAAAAGCTGAAAAGGAAAAAAGGAAAGCAACTCGACGAGGCAGCCGATGGTGTTCATGAACAGGTTTTTAAAGATATTGATTGTTTGGAATGCGCAAGCTGTTGCACCAGTATCCCTCCAATTGTTAATAAAACAGATGCTGTAAGAATTTCCAAAAAATTGGGAATGAAGACCGTCGAGTTCGAGAAAGAATATTTAGTTGTGGATGAGGATGGTGATACGGTAATGAATGTTTCGCCATGTCCGTTTTTGCAAACTGACAATGCCTGTCTTATTTATGAAATACGTCCAAAAGCTTGCCGCCAGTTCCCGCATACTGACAATATGGATTTTTCAAAAAACATGAAACTGCATGTGATGAATGCAACCATCTGCCCAGGGGTGTTCCATATTTTGCGGAGGCTGGAATCGGTTGTTTGAGAGTTTGTTTTTACCGTCTGGAAATATTCCCCTCCGAAGAAATTACCAATTTCCCATCAGGGAAATCAGTGGATGTCAGCGCTTTGATTTTTGAAATGGCCCTTTTCTCCGGGTCAATTTTAGGCCCATGTGTTTTCTGTTGATAGATAGGTGTAATCGCTCCGCTAACGAAGGTGCCATCTTTCTGAGTGGTTAGCTTTATGATCGGGGCGATACCTGTAGATCCTCTTAAGTTGAAACGGCCATAGGTGCAGAAATTGCCAAGGCTGTAAGTTATAAAACGGTCTTTGTACAGTTCAATGGAACGGGTAACGTGTGGGCCGTGACCGAATACGACATCTGCCCCAGCATCAATAACAGCATGGGCAAATTTGTGAACGTTTCCTCTGTTTTCTCCAAGGTAGGTTTCTGTTTTCTTAGGTACATTTTGGTGGCTTGAACCCTCTGCACCTCCGTGGAAGGAGACGATCACGATGTCGCATTTAGATTCCAAAGAAGCAACGATTTCCTTTGCCCTGGTTATGTTGCGCACATCACAAGTACCCACATTTGGAGCGAAAGCAGCGAAGCCATAGGAAGTTCCACTTCTTTCAAAAATAGTGGTCTCGTCAGTTCCAGCCAAACCGGCGTATGCTATCCCTGCATTCTTGAGAACCGCTTTTGTGCCCGTTTGTCCGGCTACACCAAAATCGCGAGAGTGGTTGTTGGCCAAGCTGACCACATCAAACCCAGCGTTGGAAAGATGTTTAACATAGCTTGCTGGCGAGCGGAACACATAACATTTGCTCATGTCCCTGCATCTTTTGGCAGTCCCGCCCCCGTCGTACATCGTTCCTTCCAGGTTGCCGAAAGTGACGTCTGCATTTTTCAAGATGCTGTTTACCTCTTTGAACAGGTTGTCGCCGCCATTGGTCGGCAGGTAACTTTTTGAGGGGTAATTGGTGCCCAACATCATATCGCCAACACCAACGATGGTTACATTTTGTCCAAAAGTAAAAGGACTATGAAGGATAAAAACCGCAATAAAAAAAAGACTTCCACAACGGAAGCCTTTTAGTGTATTTTTTAAATGCATAAATTTTATTTCATAAATCATCAATCAAACGATTGGTTCTCTAATTCTGCCAAACGGACCAGTTCTTGGTATTCTTTTGGCGAAAGTCCGTCCAGCACATAATCAATTGGGTTTATTGCTTTGCCTTTATAATGGACTTCGTAGTGGCAATGAGGCGCAGTGGAAGCACCGGTGCTGCCGACTTTTCCTATTTCTTGTCCTTTTTTGATGACCTGTCCAACCTTTACGTCAGCAGATGACATATGGCCGTACAATGTCTGATAACCATAGCCGTGGTCGATAATGACGTGGAGGCCGTAGCTCCTTCTGCCGCTGTTCTTTACCTTGACAACTTTGCCGTCTCCAGTGGACTGAATGGGTGTGCCGGATTTTGCACTGAAATCTATGCCGGCATGCATTTTTCTGATTTTGTAGATTGGATGGATCCTGTAACCAAAGCCAGAGAGCAGTTGCACCCTCCTGTTGAGTTTGTCAGCACGGATAGGCTTGATGGATGGAATGGAAGCGAGCATGTTCTCTTTGTCGGCAGCCATTTTTTCAATTTCGTCAAGCGACTTGGACTGGACGACCATCTGGCGTTTGAGCTTCTCAGCTTTCTGGCGCAGTTGTGCCATCATTTTACCAGACTGTCGGAAATTCTGAAGTTCAGCATAAGGTTCGTGTCCACCGACACCACCTTCCCAAATGTTTTCATCAATCGGGTCCATTTCCAGAACCATGCGGTGAACCCACCGGTCACGTTCCTGAATGTTAGTTAATGCGCTGGACATATGATTGAGCAACTCTTGCATTTCCATGTTTTCGGAAACCAAGTGGGAAATCTCATCATCTTTTAGCTGAATCTGTGGAGAGGGGAAAAAACGCCACAGTAAAGAACCGAAAAGGATACCTGAAATGAGCATGGCAGATGCGATCCCGAAGATGCGGCCAGTCTTTTCTTTTGTAGTGAGCTTGACCTTTTCGTACTGTAGTGTTTGCTTATTATAAAAGTATTTTTCTCGTCTCATATTGTTCTGTTGTTAGCCAATATCCTAACTTTGCCGTCTTTCTGAATGACCGCTAAAAGAAGCGGGCGTTGCAAAAAAAGCAAAGCTGGGGCGTTTCCCTCCATTAGGAAACAGTGAAACTGAAAATGTTCACGTGTTTTGGACTAAGACGAACGACTAGTTTGTTTTTCTAAGAACTTAAAATAAACGCAAAATCCTTTCTATATATCAGTAAGTTGGAATCTTCTCTTTGTGTATGCTTTCTTCTCGTGTCCTTCGTCCCGGTTATAACGGCATCGTTCTTAAAAGCGACGGCAAAGATGGAAAATAATTTTCTAATGAGGAAAACATGTTGATAACTTTTCATTTGAGCAAACGTTTAACGAAGCTATCATTTCCAAATGTTATTGCCTTTCAGATAGTTACGAAAAAATAATAAAAACATTTGTTAAAATATAATATTTAAATATCTGGGAAAAAGTAATTTAATTTAGCAAAATTTCCTATCTCACATCTCCTCAAAATCCAAATTTTCGAACATTAAACAATATGACAGCAAAAGAAATAAGGCGCACTTTCCTCGATTTTTTCCAATCAAAACAACATAAAATAGTCCCTTCTGCACCCATCGTGAACAAGGATGACCCGACGTTGATGTTCACAAATGCAGGGATGAACCAGTTCAAAGACTTTTTCCTCGGCAACCAAGTTCCCGACGTCCGTCGGATAGCAGACACACAAAAATGCCTCCGTGTTTCGGGCAAACACAACGACCTGGAGGAAGTTGGTCGAGATGGCACCCACCACACTATGTTCGAAATGTTGGGCAACTGGTCGATCGGGGATTATTTCAAGAAAGAGGCAATCGAATGGTCGTGGGAATTATTGACCAAAGTCTATGGCCTGCCTGCTGACCGGTTGTATGCCACAATATTTGAAGGTGACAACAGCGAGAACTTAGAGACTGATAATGAAGCCAGGGGACATTGGCGGGAATGGCTGCCGGATTCCCACATTATCAATGGGAATAAAAAGGACAACTTTTGGGAAATGGGCGAACAAGGCCCCTGTGGCCCCTGCTCGGAAATCCATATAGACATGCGCTCTGAGGCGGAGCGGGCAAAACTCGACGGCGCAACATTGGTCAACAAAGACCACCCAGAAGTAGTGGAGATTTGGAATAATGTGTTTATCCAGTTCAACCGCAAAGCTGATGGCTCGTTGGAAGAATTGCCCGAAAAACACGTGGACACCGGCATGGGGTTCGAACGCCTGACGATGGTGATCCAGGGCAAGACTGCCACTTATGATACGGACATTTTTACACCTATCATTGAATATGTAGAAAAATCCAGCGGAATTAAATATACTGGCAAATACCCTGAATCACCGTCAGTCGCTGACCATCAGCCGTCAGCCCTCTTAACCGACATAGCCATGCGGGTGGTGGCCGACCATATCAGAGCAGTAACTTTTGCCGTGGCCGATGGGCAGTTGCCAGGGAATACTGGGGCTGGATATGTGATACGCCGCATACTTCGCCGGGCAGTCCGTTATTATTATTCTTTCTTAAATATCAAAGAGCCATTCCTCTACAAGCTGGTTCCGATGTTGGCTGAAATGTTCGGGGAGGTTTTCCCAGAGGTAAAAGCACAGGAAACGCAATTGGCGAAAATCATACAAGGTGAGGAGAAGGCATTCTTGAACACCCTTGAAACTGGCTTAAAGCGTTTTGCCGAATTGAAAGTAACTAACAATACCATCAATGGTGAAGACGCATTTGAGTTATACGATACATTCGGCTTTCCGATTGATCTTACGAGGTTGATGGCCGAGGAAAAGGGTTGGAAGGTCGATGAGGCAGGATTCAATAAATCGATGCAAGGACAGAAAGAACGTGCCCGTGCTGCTGCTGCCAAAGAAACGAGCGACTGGCAAACCTTGTCAGATGGGGAAGTGGAATTTGTTGGTTATGATGATTTGGTGGTCTCGGATGCAAAAGTCCTTCGCTACCGCACTGTAACCACTAAAAAAAGCAAACGCTTTGAGGTGGTGTTGGACCGCACACCTTTTTATGCTGAAAGCGGAGGCCAGCACGGTGATAAAGGTTGGCTGGTGATCGATGGCGAGCAAGTGAAAGTAGTGGACACGCAAAAGGAAAACGATTTGATCATTCATGTGCTCGATAAACTTCCGTCCAACCTTACCGAGAAATTAGAAGCGAAAGTGGATGTCAGAAAACGCCAGGCTGTCTCCAGCAACCATTCTGCAGTACATCTCATGCATGCAGCACTCCATAAGGTTATTGGAAAGAACGCATTGCAAAAAGGCCAGGATGTGGACGATAAGCGTTTGCGTTTTGATTTCTCCCATTTCCAGAAAGTTACGGATGAAGAATTGCGCGAAGTCGAGCAAATGGTGAATGAGAAAATCCGCCAGAATATCCAATTGGAAGAGGTGCGCCACATGCCCATCGAGGAGGCAAAACAGACTGGCGCCATGATGCTTTTTGGTGAAAAATACGGCGAGACCGTTCGGGTGGTCACATTTGATAAAAACTTTAGCCAGGAACTTTGTGGGGGCACACATGTGCAGGCGACAGGCGAGATCGGACTTTTCAAAATACTCAGTGAGAGTGGCGTAGCGGCAGGTATTCGGCGCATGGAGGCAGTGACTGCTGACCATGCTGAGGCATATCTGCTCGGCCAGCTCGACGAGTTGAATAATGTTCGAGACCTTTTTAAAGGGGCGCAAGATGCGGTGAAGGCTGTCACCACCCTGCAAGAGGAAAACAAAAGCCTGAAAAAGCAGGTCGAAAAATTACTGGCAGCTCAAGCAGGCTCATTAAAAGATGACCTCAAGAACAAAGTAGTACAAGTCAACGGCATTAATTTCATAGCGGCCAAACTGCCTTTACAAGATGCCAACGCCATCAAGACCTTGGCCTACCAACTGGAAAGTGAACTCGGTGACGCTTGCCTTGTCTTTGCTGCTGAGGTAAAAGAAAAACCGCTCATTTCCATCCGCATCAGTGAGTCGCTCACCGACAAACTGAATGCTGGCAGCATGGTGCGGGAACTGGCCAAAGAAATAAAAGGCGGTGGCGGCGGACAAGCCTTTTTCGCTACAGCGGGAGGGAAGGATGTGAGTGGTTTGGATAGGGTGGTGGAGAAGGCAAAGGAGATGGTGTGACAGGCGTAACCGGAAGTTGTACTTCTGGCTACGTGCCCCACAGCCTCGCCGCTCTCGCATGTGCCTGAAACGAAAACAGCAAGACACCTGCAGCCACCACACATACATAAATCAGTGCCCATTCCATTTTTCCGATTATCGCTAAGGCGAAAAAAAGCAGGGCAAACCATTCCCGTTTTCCGAGCAGTTCAGCTGTTTGCATCAGGCGGTCGAACCAACCACTTCCTTCCCGGAATCCGTATTCCACAGTCAGCAGTTTTCCGTCCTTGTTGAAGCGTTTGTAATAAAGGATAATGCTCCCCATCATACAAAGGGACAGCACCAAAGCAGCTATACTGGCCATTTTCTCAAATGGTGAAATGCCATCTCGGAACAGCCCAATCAGGAATCCTACCAAGGCTGCCAGATATGCGAGGTTATCGCACATAAAGTCAAGCCATTTTCCATAGAGCGAACTTTTGAATTTGAGCCGCGCCAGTTCACCGTCTACCCCGTCGAGTATGGAGGTGAGGTGAAACAATGCCCCGCCGACCAGAAACCCCCAATAGCCACCTTGTGCAAATATGTACGCGGTGATCAAACTTGGTATGACCAGCACCAAAGTTACCTGATTGGGCGTGATGTGGGTTTGCGAAAGCAAGCGGCTGAACAAGGTGGAGACGGGGCGGTTTAAATTACGGGAAACCCAGCCGTCGTTGGGTTTGGTGAGGTTTCGGATAAGTGATTTCTCAATTTTTTGCACATCAGCCTGACTATTGACTGCGTGGCAAAGTAGAGAGGAGGAATACGAGCGTAAAAATCTGTTTTTAGAGAGCGTGTTTTCGCCGGACAGTATCGTTGTAATTTTGGTTTTACTCAGAAATTTAGGGCCGAACAATACCAGTTTTTGGTTTTTAATGGTGAGAAGCTGGTGAGGATTTCGGAGGTTTTTGTCCAGCATCTTTTTCAGTAACAAGGGGTCAATGACCAATGGCTCGGAAAGAAAGAACAAGCCATTGCTGGGGGGCAGTTTGAGGTAACTTTGGAATACTTTTTCCAGATTGCTATTTTCAACAATGGAAAAAGTAAGCGACCAGGACGGGGCATTTTTTATCAAGCAGCGAAGCTTTTCTGCATCTTCGTTCGCTAAAACGGTGATATGTTCCACCCCAGCTTTTTCGAGGGCACGAAAGCTGCGTTCCATGATGGTCAAGCCTAGGATTTCATATTTGATGGGGTTGAAAGAACGGTTGGAGTTTGAGGGAGGAGAGAGGGCGATGATTGCTTCGAGTCGAGAGAGGCTTGTGTTTTGCATGGACAAACAGGATTTGGTTAATTGATTTTACCTTTTTCCTGAATTGTCTTTGCGAAGAACTTATTTATGACTTGTCACTTAAAGAGCAGCCTTCTTGATTTTGCGTTGGTTATAAGTTGTCAACTTTATCATAGTTATGAGGTTTGCCGAAGAATAATAATTCAGAACAAGGTCGCCCCGATTGGATCGTCCGATAGGGAATAAAAAACATCTTTACCACTCCATACCTTTGCATCAATTTTAGACTATGAAAAATAATGTAATACTCGCTTTCTCTGCATTTATGCTGTTTGTGGCATCCAGTTGCGGTATGCTCCAACGTAGCGTTGATAAACCCCAGGCTGAAAAGGAGATAGGCATTAAAGTCGGTGACATAGCTCCCAACATTGACCTCGATGACTCCGAGGGTTTCAACCGACAACTAAAAGATTTGCGGGGGAAAATGGTGCTGATCGATTTTTGGGCCAGTTGGTGTGCGCCATGCAGGGCAGAAAACCGATTGATCGTGAGCGTTTATCATCAGTTCAAAGACACCGTTTTCAAAAATGGCGATGGCTTTGAAGTGTTCAGTGTTTCATTGGACGGGAAAAAGGACAAGTGGGTAAGGGCCATCGAAAAGGATGGTTTAGCTTGGCCTAACCATGTATCAGAACTGGACGGGTTCAATTCATATATTATGCCGTTGTACGAGCTAAAGTCCATTCCCGCAACCTGGCTGATTGATGGGAATGGCGTGATCCTGAAAGTTGATCCTGGTGCAAATGACCTGAAGAGGCTGCTTAATAAATGGACTGTGGAGTAGCAGGCAGGGAACAGTAGGCAGTAGGCAGTAGGCAGTAGGCAGTAACCCCGAACCAAAAACCAAAAACCCCGAACCAATAAAGTCTTCAATCATGAAAGTATTCAAATTAGCAGCCCTTTTTATCCTCCTTTTTGCCTATCAGCACGGCAATGCCCAGTTGGGCTGCACCGATCCACAGGCCTCCAATTACGACTCTCAGGCTGCTGAAAATGATGGTTCATGCGTTTATGCGACCACCACCTACTTTCCTCCGATTGTGACGGAATTGGCGGCTAATTTGGCTGAATGCTCGGGGTTGGCTTTTTTTGACAACCGTTTATGGACGCACCTTGATGGCGGCAATCCAGATCAATTGCATGAGCTGGATACCCTGTTGGGCATAATCAACGAAACGGTCACCATCAGCAATGCAGACAACCAGGATTGGGAGGACCTGGCCGAAGATGCAGACCATATATATATAGGTGATTTTGGGAACAACTTTGGCAACCGCACTGATCTCCGCATTTATAAGATAAAAAAAACAGACCTGATTGCTGGCACGTCTTCGCCAGAGCTTATTGAGTTTTCTTTCAGCGATCAGACTGACTTTACATCCCTGCAAAACGCACATGATTTTGATTGCGAAGCATTTTTTTATTGGCAGGATTCCCTCCACCTTTTTTCTAAAAACTGGGTGGATTTCAAAACCCGTCATTATGTACTGCCTGCCACCCCAGGTGTCCATGTGGCAACACTCCGGGATAGTTTGAACGCGCAGGGGCAGATTACGGCTGCCGATATTTCGGAAGAAGGTGTTGTTGTTCTGTTGGGGTACAATACTGCGACTATCGAAACTTTCCTTTGGTTGTTATTTGATTTTCAAGGAAACGATTTTTTCACTGGAAACAAAAGGAGGGTTTCCTTGGGTAGTGCGGTATTAAATGGGCAGGTCGAAGGGTTGGCATTCCGTGATGCCACAAGTGGTTACATCTGCTCGGAAGACTTAACGTCGTTTGTATCGGGTAAACTTTTAACCTTTGATATTGCCCAGTGGCTGGGCGACCCCGTACCGATTTTCTCAACATACGATCCGTTTTCAATTGTGATTTCTCCAAACCCTGTTTCAGACAAATTGAATGTTAGTCTGGATATTGGATTTCTGCAAAATGCTCATTTTCAAATAGTTGGGATGGATGGCAAAACGGTATTGGAAAAGAAAATAGAATCATCTTCATCTCAGCGGCAACTCTCCTTCGATACATCGCAGCTAAATTCTGGGATGTATTTTTTGGTATTAGAAAACAAAGGCGAGATGTTGACCAGGGTATTTGTCAAAAAATAAGGGTATGTAGCGATGAAAAAGAAACAGTCAAGAATGATAATTTATTTTTGAACTGTTCTTAAAATCAATTCATATTTTCCTCCTCTGTAAAAATCTCTTCCAAAGGGATTCCCAATCCTTTGAATACATTGGAAGTCAAAATATCTTTGTCCGTAAATGTGGGAAGAATGCCAATAAATTTATGGGTGGTTTCATCCAATATATAAACATGTGCCACTCGGTGTTCTGGGTCAACCACCCAATATTCCAAAACGCCCGCTTCTTGGTACAGTTCAAACTTATCCTTCATCTCCAGTCTAGAATTGCCTGGCGATAATATTTCAACCACCAAATCGGGAGCGCCCACGCAGCCCTGTTTGTCGAGTTTGCTTTGGTCGCAGACCACGCATAAATCGGGTTGCACAACCGTATCAATTTTGTTGCCTTTCATTTTGTGTTTTGGCAAAGGCAAACGCACATCGAACGGGGCGGAAAAAAGGTCGCAATTTTTTTTGGAGAAATAAATACCTATTGATGTATGTAAATAGCTCGATACTCTCTGGTGCTGCACATTTGGTGCTGCCATAGGAAACAAGCGCCCTTTCAGCAGTTCAACCCTTTCTTTGAAATGCCAGAGGAGGTAGTCTCCGTAATTGTAATGCTGTTTGGGATCCAGCTGTTGGAGTGAATTTATCATAATTTCTTTTGTTGAAGACCCCATGAGGATAATGTCTTGTTTTGAAATCCATTTCAAAGATAGGCAAATGATTGTTTATGTATGGGCAATATTATAGGAAACAGCATTGGAAACAGAGGAAAGACAATGAAGCCAGCTAAAGGGCAATCTACATCTGATCTATCCGAGGTGAATCCTTTGGGGGAAGGAGGCCAAGGTGATTATGGGGAAAACTCCCTTCCCAATAGGGCAACACCAGCCCAAAAGGGTCGTTAACCATTGCGATAAACAAGCTTTGACTCGAGCCTCAAAAACTCAAAACTCAAAATTCCATCATAAGCACCTCCCTTTCTTTTGCCGCACACTGAACTAAACGTGCGAAAACACCTAGCCACCAGCCTATTTCTAATTAGATTTGCCGTTTTAAAAAATACCAAGAGCCGGATCAATTCATTGACCAAAATAGAATCCATAAAACATGGACATGCGGCGATTGGGTATGAAATTTCAATATAGATAAAATGTTTTACCGATTATTCCCATTTACTTTCTTGATGCTGTTGGCCACTGTGGCTTTCGGCCAATTTCCTCAAAACATACAATTGGACAAAAACGGGCTGACTGGTGCTGACAAGGCTTTTGCCTGCCCAGATCAGTTTGCTGGTACTATTTCTTTTTCCAATTTTATGGGACAGAGCAACGACACCATTCCAGACACGATTTACATGTGTTTGAACGATGCATTTGATATTGTTCACAATGGTGATTCGGACTTGACGGGCGATCCCAATAATGCAACCACGCCAGGTATCACTTATGCATGGTTCGATTGTCCGCCAGCAACCAATGGTCCAAATTTGACGACCATCCTGACCGATCCCTGCATTTTTATTGGGCCACCGCCTCCGGCAAATGGCATTTATGTAACGGCAAGTGGCAATTTTAATGGCAATATCAATTTCAATAATTCTGGAGCCTTGCAAAGTACTTTCAATGGGGGAGACCCAATCCTGTTTTGGTTTGCACCGATCACGATTGACAACTTCTCTTTGAAATTGTATGAAAACGATGCTAACACTGGCGAAACAGGCCCTTGTGTCAACCTGAATACTGCCGAAGCATTTGCGGTTGTTTATCTGAATGAGGTGGAACTGACAAACTTTAACGCAAATACAGGCGTGAGTGGGTGCGAAGGATCGATCACGGTTTCGGGAGGTTTGCCTGAATTTGACGGAAGCGATTACGACGTATCTATCACATTGGTTGGGAATCCATCTGTCATGGGTACAGTCACCAGTGGGGCGGTCACTCATGGTGACGACATTACGTTCCAAGTGCCGGCTCCAGGACTGTATGAAATTGTTGTGGAAGATGGAAAAAGCTGTGGCGGTACTTTTTTGGCCAATATGACCTCCTGTGTCAATATGACTCAAAGCATTGGTAGCACCATAGTCGCACCGGGCGATAACATTTGCATAGATGTGACTAGTGAAAATGGTTTTGTGGATGTTCAATCTATTCAATATGCCATTACTTGGGACGGTTCTATTTTACAATACAGTGGCGTGACCAATTTTACACCCCTGTTGACCAGTCTGACCCAAAGTGCATTCAACAATCAAGGTGATACGCTGAGGATGGTGTGGTTTGAGAGTATCGGTGGCGCTACTGTGCCAGATGGAACGGTGCTTTTCCAGGTTTGCTTTGATATAGTGGGAATGGATGGAGAATGCACAGATGTTTCATTTGTTGATCTTGGCCCGCTCACTAGTATTGAAATAATTAACGATATGGGCAATGAACTAGGTTTCAGTGGGATTCCTGGTTTGCTGTGCGTCTCCAATTCAGCACTTCAGACGATGGCTGTCCAGGATAGTGTCACTTGCCCTGGAGGAATGGATGGTGGTTTTACGATAACAGTGAGCGGTGGCAGCCCACCCTATAATATAACTTGGCAAGATGCTTCTGGTGGCCCAGTTAATGGCCCTGGGGTCATCAATGTGGATGGGGGTTCGTTCACTGCTTCCAGCCTTTCAGCAGGTATGTACATCATCACCATCATGGACAGTTCAGGAACGCCATTGGTGGGGATCGAACAAGTAGAAGTGTTTGGGCCACCGATGCTCAACGTTTTGTTTTCGACCAATATCCCCCTCTGTAATGGCGACCCAGGTAGCATCACTGCCACGCTTGTGCTGGACAGCGTCATCGTAACCAATCCAACCCAAGACTATGCTTTTGACTGGTCAAATGGGGGTGCAACACCTACCATTTCTGGCATTACCTCTGGTGGCTATTCCTTGATAGTTACTGAAAATGCAACTGGATGTACTATTGAAGAAGACGTTTTTTTACCGCAACCCTTGCCATTAGCTGTTGATATTCAACTTGATACGGCATCCTGCTCGGGCTTGGCAGATGGTGTCATCAGCGTAACAGTATCTGGGGGAACACCTGATATGAACGGTGATTATACTATTCAATTGGCCGCAATAAATGTAACGGGGACGGTTGCCAATGTTATGCTTCAATCAGGTAAATATGACTTGTTCATAGAGGACGCCAACGGCTGCACCATTCAGCAGGACATCTTTTTACCTTCGGTTAAAATTTTGGCTGTTACCCCTACCATTACGAATGTTGATTGCAGTGGCGATTGCAATGGGAATATTTTTGCACAAGGAACAACCACGGGTGGTGTGCCCGCATTGCCTTATACCTTTAATTGGTCGGGCATGCCAAACCCACCGCCATCTATTGACATGCCGAGCAATTCCACTTTGAACAATTTATGTGTCGGTACTTATTTCATTCAAATGCAAGACATAGATGGTTGTGAAATAATGGACACCTTTACCATAGTCCAACCTACGCCGTTGGATGTTACATTGGTTGATGTGGTGGACGAAACATGTATGCCGGGCATGGACGGCAGTATTACAATAGCTGTGGTTGGGGGAGAATTTCCGTTCACTTATGATTGGGGCATCACGCCTTCAACAGATTCTATTGCAACTGGCTTGTCAGCAGGACTTTATTCAGTTGTAGTAACAGACGCTGTTGGTTGTTTTGATACGTTGTCAGCACAGGTAACAGTGCCCCTCCCACCTGAAATCCAATCCCTCAACGATGATATGATACTTTGTGCCGATGGCAATAATGGTTCCCTGACCGTAGTACCGGTCAACGCTACCGATATTATCAGCTACGATTGGTCAGGCAGTTTGATAGGGTCAACCATTTCTAATTTATTGCCAGGTGAATACATCGTCACGATCACCGACATCAACAATTGTACTGCGGTGGACACAGGCTATGTGACAGCGCCGCCGCCGTTGGTACTCGACAGTATATCTTTGACAAGTCCGTCGTGTGTAGGTGGCCCTGATGGGGCGATTATTGTATTTGTATCTGGGGGGACTGGGCCTTATGATTTCGTATGGTCAGATCCAACAGCACCCAATGGCAGTGTATTTGGCTTTGCTTCGGCAGGGGATTATTCCATTGAAGTTTCTGATGCAAATAACTGCCCCCAACTGATGATTGCCCTCACGTTGGATGATCCACCAGGAATTGTGGCTGATTTTATAGCCATTGATTCGGTGAGTTGTGCCAACACGGGTATGTCCTGTGATGGTACAGCTACGGCGAACGCTATGTACAGTGATGGCTCGACCGGAGATTTTAACTTCATTTGGTTGGGTAGTGGTGAAACTACCAGTAATAGCCCAACGAGTACAGCGGTCCAGCTTTGTGCAGGCCCACAGCAGGTTAGCGTTGCTGCTCTTATATGTGTAGATACTTTTACAGTTAATATCCCTGCCCCTCCCGCACTGATTTCAACAAATCCAACTATTGAAAATGTCTCTTGCAATGGCTTGTCTGACGGTACCATTACCTTGGTCCCATCTGGAGGAAGCCCGCCTTATGATATTGCATGGGCAGGAGGGGTCAATGGGCCAACTATTACAGATTTACCTGTTGGGACTTATGTGGCAACCATTACTGACTCAAAAGGATGTTCGTTCCAGCATACGGTCACAGTACTTGAGCCAGATCCACTGGTTGTTTCTTTGGATAATACATTGACGAATGATGTAAGCTGCGCAGGACTCGAAGATGGAATGATAGCTGTGATTGTCGAAGGTGGCAACTCGTTATCGGGCGTGACCTATTTATGGCAAAATGGGATTGCTGCTTCCGATTCCAGGGAAGCCTTTGATTTGCCAGCAGGCACTTATTTTGTAACTGTGGTGGATGCTAAAGGCTGTTTGGATTCTTTGGAACACTCCATTTCAGCACCACTACCAATTCAATTCCAGTTAGGTGCGATACCAGATATCAACTGCTTTGGCGGAAATACGACCATAACAGTTGATTCAGCCTGGGGTGGCAATCCTGGCCAGTTTCGATTCCAAGTGGACAATGGCCCATTGCAGATAACAGGACAGGCCATCGGTGGCTTTATTGCAGGTGACCATACCATAACAGTGGTGGATGTGAATGGCTGCGAGGCCAATACAACTATCAACATTGCCCAACCAATCGAAATTATTGTTGACCTGCCAAGTATGGTGGAAATCGAACTGGGCGATTCGCTCACCCAGCTCGACCCGGTCATCATCTCCTCCGTCCCGATTGATTCGTTTATCTGGTCGCCATCGAACCAACTTTCGTGTGCCGACTGCAAAAATCCAAGAGTAACTGCCATAGACGACCAACTTTATACCTTGGTGGTGATCGACATAAATGGCTGTACTGGGTCAGCCTCCGTGCTGGTTGATTTAGATCGCAACAGGAACGTATACATCCCCAATATTTTTTCACCGAATGGCGACGGGATCAATGACAACTTCAAGGTTTTTACCGGCCCTGGTGTTTCCCGTATCAGCTTTGTCCGATTGTATGACCGCTGGGGTGAGTTGATACATGAAGTGAACGAACCGACACCCAGTCCTGATGGGACCGGCACTTGGGATGGCACTTTCAATGGCGAAGAAATGGATCCTGCGGTGTTCCTCTACCTGATCGAAGTGGAATTCTTGGATGGGCAGGTATTGCTTTACCGAGGGGATATTAGTTTGATAAAATAGATGATTTTTTATAAATGGAAAAGCCCTGTGGATCAAGTGTTCACAGGGCTTTTTGCATTCAACGTGACGATGCTGGTGCAGGAATGCGTCCTGTGCCCACTGTATACCCTCACCCATCATCCCCCAAAAACACCTCATCAATCACATCCCGCTCCAACCTAATAATAAAATCAAATACTTTTTGCTGGTCGTCCTTGGATAACTGGTCAAATAGTAAATCCCCTTTGGTTACCAAATCAAGACCGATTTCCAAGCCTTTTATTTCTTCAGGGGAATAACTGCCGGGGTGCATTTTCATTTTAACAATCAACTGCTCCAGTATTGCGATGATTTTTTTGATCAATACCCGGTCGTGCAGCGTATGGAACAACGTATAGCTGCTCTCCATAAAATGGTCAATCTCGTTACGGGGTAATGACCGCAGCAAAGTATTTATTTCAGACTTTTGAAAAGGAGGTTGAAGTTGGAGGGAAATTGCTTTTTTGACGAGGTTGCTTTCAAACTTACTGGCGTCCCGAAAAGACCGGAAAGCATTGATTCCGGCTTTTAATATTTTTGGTAAATGCCTGCCATATTTAATTAGGAGCATGCTTGAGTCAACCAGAATTCGAAACAGTTTTTCGGGATGTTTGATGTAGTTGTCGAGACTATGAAAAGCATCATTGAGTTCCTCTCTTTTGTGCGGGGGAGGATAGATATAGTTTAAAAAATAATTCCTGAGCTGAGCTATTTTACGTTCATCAAAAGAAGCTGGCAGTTCGTACTTCTTTTTAATATTATCATATTGATACCTCTGGTTGATGACATTTCGGTAACCAATGATGACTTCATGTTGGGTTTCTTTTTCTGACATTTATTAATTGGCTGTGTGATATATGTTGTTCCAGTACTGGTATTCTATATGTGACGTAACCAGAAGTTGAACTTATGGATTTAGAACATTCAAAAGTACAGTTTTCGGTTCTGCCAATAGCACAATACTCCAAGTGGCCAGACTTGTCCGTAAAATCGCTGGCGTATGACTTTGTGCTGTATAAAGCAGAATGCACCTATTCATTAACAAGCTGGTTTAATGCATATTTTACTAACTTGGCTTCTCTTTTGGCGGTTTTATTAAATCCAAACAAATCACATAAACGACCGAAACCTTTCATTATGTCGAATAATAATACATTCTTTCTTCTATCTTTTTTCTTGTTGTCCATCTTTGCTTGCACACCTGAAAGCAATAATCAAAAAGTCGTCGGTAACTGGCAAGGGGCTTCCTGGAAAGTAAAGGGAGAAGAATCAGGAAGGAACGCGGCCGATGTGTTGTTTGAGTTTAATGCTGACAACACTTATTTCGCAGCTTTTGGGCAACAAAAGGAAGAAGGGACTTTCCGCTTGGTCGAAAACAAGCTTTATACCACAGCCGAAGGGAAAGCTGAAAAAATGGTGCAGGTCTCTCTTTACAGCATCGATACATTGGTCATGGATATGAACCGAGTTGGAATCTTGGAGCAGCTTATTTTGGTGAAAAAGTGATTCATTGTTTCATAGGTCCATTGATTAAACCATGTTCCGTCCCTAACGGGACAATCAAAGGACAGAAACCGCCATAAGCTCTTGATTGTCAAAGATTATTATCCAGAACTCACGTTAAATCATACTACTGGACATGAAGAAGGAAATGGAAGAAATTCATTAAGATTGTGATGACCAAACCATAATCAAAATGAGTCTTCCACTTCCACACGAAATTACATCCTTTTTTGATGAACAGCCTGCCCATGTTGTCAGGAATTTATTGGTCACGGCCGAAGGGATATATTCTGCAAAGAGTACCAACCTCAATGTTGTAAAGGATGAACTGGGCAACATTTTAGGGGATCAGGGAACGACCAAGCCCGAATCGAACTATAAACGGCTGCTCCGGTTTTTTCAACTGGGCGACGAAGAAAAACAAAGCCTGACCAGGTCGCTTTTGTGTGTCGGGGTCTGTGTCCTGGGCCTGAAAGGCCGCAGGCCGAGGTACCTGACCCTGGACGGTACGAGCTGGGAACTGGGCACGAAAAAGGTCCACCTCCCCACTTTGGGGGTCGTGGTCAACGGGGTGAGCATCCCGATATGTTGGGAGGACCTGGACAAAAAAGGGACCAGCAACTGCACCGAGCGGAAGGCCCTGTTCGATAAAGCCTGCCAGTGGTACGACCTGAAGGGGATGGTATTGTTGGCAGACCGGGAATACATAGGCGAAGAATGGTTCAGGTGCCTCACAGGCAAGGGGCTGCAGTTTGTGATCAGGCTCAAAAAGAAAACCTATAAAGAATATGTGGACGGGCAGAGGACTGGTGTGGACAAAGCCTTCAAACACCAAAAGTGGCGGTATATCGGGATGGAACGGGGGGCAAAAAAACAGATCTACAAAAACAGCGGGGTCGCCAAACAGATCCGGATACTCGATGAGAAATATACTTTTGTAGTGTTCAAAAACCCCAAAAAGGAAGCAGAAGAACCCTTGATCTATTTTATATCAAGCTTAAGGAAAAAGCAGAAGATCGTAGGGGCCTATCCGATAAGGTGGAAGATCGAATGTTGCTTCAGGCACCTCAAGTCAAATGGGTTTAACCTGGAAGACCTGAATTTCAGGGCCAGGGAAAAAATAAAGCTGATGATGGCAATAGTGTCTTTTTTATATGTGCTCTGTATTCAACAAGGGGTCTTGGCCTATTCGGAATTCAAAAAAAGCGATTTCAAAAAATACCGGGACGGGACAGCGACCTTGGCGGTCTCGATTTTCCGGAAAGGAAAATCAATAATGGCTGGCAAGTTCCACAACCTGAAATCTTTCATCAAATTTTTGATGTCGATTTTAAAAGGAAAAAACCTCCCATTTTGGGTTCATGTCCAGTAGTATGCGTTTTGATATTGAAATGTAAGTCGTATGGAATGGAGAATTGAAAATTGTTGAGGCAACCGCTAATTCACCATTCTCCATTTTCAATTCTCCATTTTCAATTCACTTCGCCCCTTCCTTAATCGCTTCCACTATTTCTGGGTTCAACAAGGTAGATACGTCCCCTAAATTGGATACATCGCCAGAAGCAACTTTCCGAAGTATGCGCCGCATGATCTTGCCCGAACGGGTCTTTGGCAGTCCAGGGACGACCTGAACCTCGTCGGGTTTGGCAATTGGGCCGATCACTTTAGCGACCACCTTGCGGATTTCTTTAATAAATGCTTGCTCGTCCGCCACAGATTGGTTGGGTATCACATAAGCATAAATGCCCTGTCCTTTGATTTCATGTGGAAAGCCGACAACTGCACTTTCCACCACGTTGGGGTGTTCGTTGATCGCATTTTCAACTTCTGCGGTGCCCATGCGGTGCCCTGACACATTGATAACATCGTCCACCCGACCAATGATGCGGTAGCGGCCATCACCGTCCCGGCGAGCGCCATCGCCTGTGAAATACATGTTTTCAAAAGAAGAAAAATAAACTTGGCGGCAACGTTCGTGGTCGCCATATGTGGTGCGGATGATTGATGGCCAGGGAAATTTAACACAAAGCAATCCTTCCACGCCGTTGCCCTCCACTTCATTGCCATCGGCATCCATCAGTACGAGCTGCACGCCTGGCATAGGGTAGGAGGCATAACAGGGTTTGGTATCGGTAATGCCAGGGAGAGGTGTGATAAGAATGCCGCCAGTTTCGGTCTGCCACCAAGTGTCCACGATGGGGGCATTGCCTTTGCCGACCTTTTCATTGTACCAGTTCCATGCTTCTTCGTTGATCGGTTCGCCCACTGAACCGATGACTTTCAACGTGCTCAGATCATATTTTTCGACCCATTCGTCGCCTTTTGCCATGAGGGCACGGATGGCGGTAGGGGCAGTATAAAACTGGTTGACTTTGTGCTTGTCGCAGACTTCCCAAAAGCGTCCCGCATCGGGGTAGGTCGGTATACCTTCGAACATCATCGTTGTTGCTCCGGCAAGTAAAGGCCCATACACAATATAACTGTGCCCAGTGATCCAGCCGATGTCAGCGGTACACCAATATACGTCGCCATCCTGGTATTGGAAAACATTGCGGAAGCTGAAACAAGTGTAAACCATGTAGCCACCACAAGTATGCACCACACCTTTTGGTTTGCCTGTCGAGCCAGAGGTATAAAGGATGAAAAGCATGTCCTCGCTGTCCATTTCTTCCGCTTCGCAATGGGTCGGTTGGTCGTAAAGTGCCTCGTGCCACCAGACGTCGAGATCCTTGTTCCAAGCAATTTCACCACCCGTATTTTTGTGTGCCAACACAGTTTTTACACTGTCGCAACCCATTGCCAGGGCATCGTCCACCACCTTCTTTACAGGAATGTTTTTGGCGCCTCGACTATTGTAATCCGAGCAGATGACGATGTTACAAGTTGCATCTTTTATGCGGTCGGCCAAGGCAGAGGCAGAGAACCCCGCAAACACCACAGAATGAATGGCGCCGATGCGGGCACACGCCAGTACACCAATGGCCAGTTCGGTCACCATCGGCATATAAAAACAGACCCGGTCACCTTTCTTGATACCCAGTGATTTCAGGGCATTAGCGGCACGGCACACCTCAGCATGCAATTCTTTATAAGTATAGGAAATGACGTCGTTGGCAGGGTTGTTCGGTTCCCAGAGTATGGCGGTTTGATCCCCTCGTGTTTCGAGGTGGCGGTCGAGGCAGTTCTCCGTGATGTTGAGTTTGCCGCCTTTGAACCACTTAATGTCAGGCGTTTTGAAGTCCCATTCGAGGGTCTTGTCCCATTGCTTTTTCCAGGTAAATGTTTCAGCCTGCTCTGCCCAGAATGCTTCGGGGTTTTCCACGCTGTTTTGGTAAGCTTCTTTGTATTGGGCGAGGGTTTTTATTTGAAGTGTCATTGATGGTAATTAGTAATTTGTGACTTGTGATCAGTGTATTTCAGTAAGAGGCCAAAAGTAGTTGTTCTTATGGAAAATGGAAATGAACCGCTCTCGAATTTCACCCAAGAAGCACCCCAGAGGTGACACCTTTCTAAAAGGTGTCACCTCTTCAACCTATGCGTATCATTCGTTTATTCAATAATCAAATCCTGAATGTCCATCCAATTTTCTGCTTGTTGATGAAACTGTTCAAATGCCAATTTTCCTCCAAACCAGTATAGAACAGTTTGTCTTTCCAATTTCGTTGTTCCATCAGACAAGATTGTTTGATATGAAGACCAAGGATACATTCTATATGCTGTCTGCAATTTATGTTTCTTGGGATTGGCGTGGATGTAAAAAATCAGCCAGCGCAAGTGGTTTTCACTTTCTACCGATACGCGTTGGAAAGGACGGTGGAATAAGTTGCCTTTTCTTCCCCATTGTTTGTTTGCCGCCATGGCATAACTAGTGAAAAACCGTTGGAATTGGCTTGCTAACACTTTGTGCCATGTTCTTAAATCGGGGGATTGGTCAAGCTCTCGTTTTTGCAGAATCGAGCGTTTTCCCATAGGCAGTTGAAGCAAGTGTTTTTCAAGTTTTGCAGCATTCTGGACTTTGATTAGAAAGTGAAAGTGAGTGTCCAAAAGGCAATAGGAATAAACAGCCAAAAAGGGCAAGAGATATTCTTGAAATTTCATCAAAAAATATTGTCTGTTCTCATCGCTTCGATACAATGCCTCTTTGTTATTTGTTCGATTGTAAATGTGGTAGTATCCGTCAGGTACAAGTTGACATTCGTAGTTGCCCGGATGAGGTATTTTTGTCATGATTTGGTTTTTTTGGTAATGAAGAGGTGACACCTTTTTAAAAGGTGTCACCTCTGGCGTTTTATTTCATACTTGCACATCATGTGCCTCCCCCGCATCCCTTGGAATCCTGATATTTTCCACCATTTCCTGCACATCAACGGGTGGGGCAGGAGTGAAACGGGAAACCGTCAGCGCCACGGCGAAATTGAACAACATGCCCAAAGTGCCGATGCCTTCGGGGCTGATGCCATACCAATATTGTTCAGGTGTGCCGCTGCCATATTTGAAATACCAAATGTAAGCTCCTGTGAAAACCAACCCCGTAATCATGCCGGCCACTGCTCCTTCTTTGTTCATTTTTTTGGTGAAAATGCCGAGCAAGATAGCCGGAAAAAAAGATGCGGCTGCCAAGCCAAATGCCCAAGCCACCACCTGTGCCACAAAGCCCGGCGGGTTGATGCCGAAATAGCCAGCAACGAAAACGGCTACAGCAATAGCAGCCCTTGCTGCTTTTAATTCTCCTTTTTCTGAAATTTTCGGGTGGAGCCATTTTTTCAAAAGATCGTGGGAAATAGATGTGGAAATGACCAAAAGCAATCCTGCAGCGGTGGACAATGCCGCTGCTAAGCCACCAGCCACCACCAGCGCAATGACCCAAGCTGGCAATTTTGCGATTTCAGGATTGGCAAGTACCATGATATCGCGGTCAACGGTCAGTTCGTTGCCTTTCCAGCCATTGGTATTTGCGACAGCAGAAACATACTCCTCGTTCTCGTCATTATAATACTGAATGATGCCGTCCCCGTTTTTATCTTCGTATGTCAACAATCCTGTTTTCTCCCAATTGCCGAACCAGGCTGGCATTTCAGAATAAGGTTTGTTATTGACGGTGTTCACTAGGTTGGTGCGTGCAAAGGCAGCGATGGCTGGTGCTGTGGTATAAAGTATGGCAATGAAGACCAGCGCATAACCTGCCGATTTGCGAGCATCTGAAACTTTGGGAACGGTGAAAAACCTGACAATGACATGTGGCAATCCTGCCGTGCCAAGCATCAGGGCTGCGGTCACAAAAAACAGGTCAACCTTGCCTTGGTGGGAAGTCGTGTATTCATTGAAGCCCAAGTCCACGCACAAAGCATCCAGTTTGGCCAAAAGATAAGTGCCGTCGGACATCGTACTGCCTAGCCCAAGTTGCGGAATCGGATTGCCAACCATGATGACCGAGATAAAAATAGCTGGGACGAGATAGGCAAATATCAGCACACAATATTGCACCACCTGCGTATAAGTGATGCCTTTCATCCCTCCCAACACCGCATAAAAGAACACGATGCCAACTCCAATAACAACTCCCCATTCAAATGGCACTT
Organism: Saprospiraceae bacterium; assembly: GCA_029263015.1. GTDB lineage: Bacteria > Bacteroidota > Bacteroidia > Chitinophagales > Saprospiraceae > UBA6168. The sequence goes on from JAJCYI010000184.1 coordinate 49,477, forward strand.
CGAGAAACCGGGAAAATGCCACGCCCACTCCTTTCATTTGACCGACCACATAAGTAAAAGAAACGAACAAGGCACAAATCACAGCCACCAATCGGGCAGTTTGGGAATAATATCGCTCGCCGATGAAATCGGGTACGGTGTACTTTCCAAATTTCCTTAAGTAGGGAGCTAATAAGAAGGCCAACAGGACATATCCGCCAGTCCAGCCCATCAAATATTGCGCTCCCTGGTAGCCCATGAAAGAGATCAAGCCAGCCATCGAAATGAATGAGGCTGCCGACATCCAATCAGCCGCGGTGGCCATGCCGTTTATCACAGGTGGGATACCACCTCCCGCAACATAAAATTCTGAGGTAGTCCCTGCCCTCGACCACCAGGCCACGCCGATGTACAGAGCGAATGTAATTCCGACGATGATATAGGTCCACGTTGTTAGGTCCATATTCAACGAGTGAATGAGTGAATGAGTGAATGGAGGGATTGTGAACAGCAATTTCTATTCACTCATTCCTGCATTCACTCCTTCACTCATTTGATTTCCTTCTCCTCCACCCCATATTCCTTATCCAATTTATTCATGAGGAAAATGTAGATAAAAATAAGTGCTACGAACACATAGATGGCCCCCTGTTGGGCAAACCAAAAACCCAGTTTAAAGCCACCGATCTGAATGCTGTTAAGTTGATCGGCGAAGAGGATGCCACAGCCGAAAGAGGCAATAAACCAGATTGATAGAAGGATGGCCAGGTAACGGAGGTTCTTTTGCCAATAGGCTCGATGCTGTTTGTTTGCCATTTTTTTCGATTTGGCGACAAAGTAAAAAATCATTTGAAAATGGAAAGAATTGAGATGGGTTTTATTAAAATGATTACATAACGGACTATCTGAACAAGCCTTAATTAATTTGAATGGTTTGAGGCAACGCCTATCCTCCCGCTCTTTCAGCTCAAAGGCGTTACCTCAACTTTGGCTGAATTTCCCCTCCTTTTGTACCTTCGCCAATCACCAACCAATCACCAGTCAACCACTTTTGAAAAAGAAAACCCTTTTCATCACGCCGCCATTTACGCAGTTGAACACGCCCTATCCGGCCACTGCTTACCTCAAGGGCTTCCTCAATACAAAAGGCTTCCCTTCCCACCAAGTGGATTTGGGCATTGAAGTCATTCTGGGGCTGTTTTCTTCAAAAGGATTACAATCGTTGTTCGCCGACCTTGAAAACAACGAGACCGAACTTTCCGACAATGCCGAACGCATCATCGCACTACAAGCCGACTACATTGCAACCATCGGTCCCGTCATTCTTTTTTTACAAAACAAAAACGCCACACTGGCACACCACATTTGCGACCGCAGTTATTTGCCAGAGGCATCCCGTTTTGCTGCTTTGGAAGACCTTGATTGGGCATTTGGCACAATGGGCCTCCACGACAAGGCACGCCACCTCGCCACCCTCTACCTCGAAGACCTCGGCGACCTTGTCACAGAGGCCGTTGACCCACACTTTGGTTTTAGCCGTTATGCTGAGCGGCTGGGCAGTACGGCTTCCCATTTTGATGAAATAAATGAAAATTTGCAATTGCCCAATACGCTCGTCTTCAATATTTTATGTGATATTTTAGAACAAAAAATCCAAAGATGGCAACCGGATGTGGTTTGTCTATCGGTGCCATTTCCCGGCAATTTGTTCAGTGCTTTTAAGTGTGGGCAATATTTGAAAAAAAACCATGCAAATGTCGCCATCGCAATGGGAGGGGGTTATGTAAATACCGAACTCCGCCGCCTTGCCGACGAGCGGATTTTCGACTACATAGACTATGTCTGTCTCGACGATGGAGAAGCGCCCTTGCTCCACCTTCTTGAATACCTTTCGGACGAGCGACCTGATAGGCTGCTCAAGCGTACCTTTACGCGCACGGCGGGTGTGGTCAGCTATCACAATACCAGCCCCAAACTCGACATTCCCCAGCAAGAAATAGGCACACCCGACTACGCCGACCTCCTCCTGCACGACTACCTCTCCGTCATTGAAATAGTGAACCCCATGCACCGACTTTGGAGCGATGGTCGCTGGAACAAGCTCACCCTCGCTCACGGCTGCTACTGGGGCAAGTGCAGTTTTTGTGACGTGAGCCTCGACTATATTCAGCGGTACGAACCCGTGACGGCTGCTTTGCTCTGTGACCGCATTGAGGCCATCATCGCACAGACCGGACAGCATGGTTTTCACTTCGTAGATGAGGCTGCCCCACCTGCTCTGATGCGTGATCTGGCACTCGAAATCCTGCGCCGCCGCCTTACCGTTACTTGGTGGACAAACATCCGTTTTGAAAAAAGTTTTACCGCTGATCTCTGCACCTTGCTCAAACTGTCAGGTTGCATAGCGGTGTCTGGTGGATTGGAAGTAGCCTCCGATCGGCTGCTCAAACAGATGAAAAAAGGAGTAACCGTTTCACAGGTGGCGCAGGTGGCGCACCACTTCACCGAGGCTGGCATTATGGTACATGCATATCTCATGTACGGCTTTCCCACACAGACGGCTCAGGAGACCATTGATTCCCTGGAGATGGTGCGGCAGCTCTTTGAAAATGGCGTGGTACAGTCTGGTTTTTGGCATCGCTTTGCAATGACAGCGCACAGCCCTGTTGGCCTTGACCCCGCAGCTTTTGGTGCGGTGGAAACAGGTCCTAAATTCGGAGGCTTCGCTGACAACGACCGGCACCACGATGACCCTAAAGGTGCTGATCACGACCTATTTGCCGAAGGGTTGCGCAAGTCGCTGTTCAATTTTATGCACGGTGTTTGTCTTGATTTTCCGCTGGCGCAATGGTTCAATTTCAAAACGACAAAGCCCTCCGTTCCAAAAGGTTTTATCAAAAAAAGCATCGATCATGCTCCCGAAAAATCCCTCCTTCCGAATGCCCTTGTAATATGGACTGGCCCGCTGCCAGTTGCCGCCCTCGTAGAGGATGAATCAGGGCAAGAATCTGCTGAACTGGTATTTCACCATAAACAACATGAGTGGACGCTGGAAACCACTTCCGGTCTCGGGCAATGGCTCGTGGACCTGCTGCCGATGCTACAAATCGGCGTCCGTGAGGTGCTGACAATCAAGTCATTAAAAAAGGATTTTGAGGAGGCAGGCATGGGTGGATTTGAAGTCTTTTTGGAATCGGAAGAATGGAGGGGATTGCGGGAGAATGGGCTATTGGTGCTGTGATGGTTATAGAAGCCAAGTTGAGATTCTGATAGCACCTGCAAGTGATTTGCAGGTTGTTGGCATAACGATATTTCCTTACCTTTGTACAGTAAAAAATCCAGCCATGATGAAAGAAGATGTTTTGACCGAAGATATGACTCAACCTTTTGAAGAGGAGGACTACGTAACAGAACGCCATAAACCAATGCCTAATAAAATCCACGGAACCCTGCAAGCGCAAATTATTTTTTTATTAAAATCAATTTACGGAAATAAATATAATCCTCCTGGAGAGGTAACTCTCAAGACCGAGCCTCAAACTTCTACTCCTGACATTTGTATTTATACGAAATCAAAATTGGATATTAGAACAGTCACTGCCAAAGAAGAGGAAGCCCCCATCACCACCATCGAAATCCAGTCTCCCAGCCAATCCATTGACGAACTGCAAAAAAAGGCGTGGGAACTCTACTTCCCTTTTGGTGTAAAGTCTGCCTGGATAGTCATCCCAGCACTCAAGGCCGTACAGGTACTCACCAACGACGATCAGCAGTTTTTCTTCAACTCAGGCAAACTGAGCGACCCGATAACGGGTATCGAACTTTCCATCGAAAAGATTTTTGAAGATTTGTTGTGAAAAGGGATTTGACGCAATGGGGCGGATAATGAGGTGAATAGCCAAATTATTTGCTGATGCAGGGCTGACGTCAAAATCAAACATCATGTAATCTGGAATCGTACATCAGAGTTGGATTTAAGATTACATGATGTTTGATTGCTGCGCCGTTGGACAACTATCAATTTTTCATACGGAGACATTCCAAGTTTCCAAAACTTGGAATGTCTAACATCCTAGAAAACCCAAACTTCTGAGTAGATTTAAAATCCCATCTTTGCGATTCAATCAACTTAATAATCACTTACCCATGTTTCAACGCACCACTTATATCTTTTCATTTTTGCTGATCCTCCTTATTTCTTTCGGTAAATCAAACGCCCAGACCGAGCGCCCGCACCCATCTGCTGCAGACATCGCCGATGCTCCCTGGTGGGCGCAGGAGATGTATGCCGAGCAACCAAATGTGCTCCAAGTGGACAGTGCCTATATGATGTGGAGAAAGGACCACGCAATCGGTAGGACCTATCATACGCAGTTCTATAAGCACTGGCGAAGAGCGATCGGTAGTCAGGTTTCTGAGGAGGGTTTTTGGATACCTATTCCGCCAGCACAGGAATTGGATATATTCCGTAACTGGCTGAAAAACAGAAAGGTAGGGGCCGGCCGCAATGCCCAGTGGGAGAGCTTGGGACCATTCCGCACATTTGCCGAAGGCGATGATACAGAAGTCTCGTGGCAGGTGAATATTTATAGCCTCGATCAATCGGTCTCCGATCCAAATGTGGTGTATGCCGGAACCGAGAACGGGATTGTTTTTAAAAGTACGGATGGAGCAGATAACTGGACTGCTGTCACGCACGATCTCAATTTGGGAGGCATCAGAGCAGTGAAAGTTGATCCAACTGATCCAGGTACAGTCTTTTTTGGTGATCGCCACAACGTGTATAAATCAACAGATGGAGGAGGTACGTGGGAACTCTCGCTCAATCTCACCGATATTCGAGTGAATGATATTTCCATCAACCCTGAAGACCCCGAAATTGTAATGTTGGCTACAGATAAAGGATTGCATAGATCGACTGATGGAGGGGCAACTTGGTCGCAGGATTTTACGGAAAAATGCTGGGACATGGAGATCAAAGTTGATGACGCGAATACCGTGTTTTTGCTGAAAACAAATCCAATTACCAAGCTCTGTGAGTTTTTTAAATCAAACGATAAAGGGGAGACGTGGGTGAAAAAAGACAGCGGTTGGATTGATGCGACGGCCAATGGTACTTCTGACAATTCCGACAATGGTGCCCGTCTTGCCGTCACCAATGCTGACCCCGATCGCCTGTATGCTGTGCTGATCGGCCACTACAACGAGGGCGTGAACGACAACAACTTCCTCGGTGTCTATCGCAGCGACGATGCTGGCGAAAACTGGGCACTGCCAAATGCCAATACCAATGGCGGCCCCGGCGGCCCTTATGCTGGCAACCATTCCTGTCTGGTAACTTTCTGGTTCAACGATGCACAGCGCTACCCAAATGCTAGTTCGGAATACAATCAGGGTTTTTACAACCTCGCCCTCGATGCTTCTGATACCGATCCTGATAAATTCCTGGTGGGTTTTCTGAATCTATTTAAATCAGAAAACGGTGGCGCTACCTTCGAGCGCTGGGGCGGCTATGGCGGAGGATCAGGCTGGCAACATCCTGATATTCAGGATATTGACATAGTTGGTGATGATGTGTGGGTCAGTTCCGATGGAGGGTTGAATAAATATGATATTGATTTTAGCAGTCACCAATCCAAAGCTGGTGGTATTGCCGGTTCTGACTTTTGGGGTTTTGATGGCGGTTGGAATGAGGATGTGATGACGGGTGGCCGTTATCACAATGGAAACACCGCCACCATCTATGGCACTTATGCCGATGGTGAGTTCATCCGGTTGGGTGGGGCAGAGGCCACGACTGGCTATGTACACCCTGCTGGCGGTCGGAAAGTGATGCATTCGGACATCAATCCAAAGGTGCTGCCGCTCACGGTGAATGGACCGACTTCAGGTTTTAGTTTTACCACTTACCCAAATGAAGGCTATGCGGGCAACAATGAAAATACCTCTGAAATAGAGCCGGATCCACGTTGTTATAATCACCTCTATATCGGCACCGATAACACTTTGCAGAAGTCTGAGGATGGTGGAATCTCATGGAGCGTGATGGCTTCTTTTGGAGTGGATGCTACTGCTGTCGTTACAGGTATTGAAGTGAGCCGAAGTAATTCTGATGTTATTTATTTGATTCAAAACAACAGCCCTTCCCGTTTATGGAAATCCACTGATGGCGGTTTGAATTTCACCCAAACCAATTCTCCTCCGAGTGCTGCCAATGGTGCTTTTATTAGCCTCGACCCCCTAAACGAAGACCATATCTGGCTGGCCTGGAACAGAGGTGGTAACAACGGGAACAAGGTATTCGAAAGCAATGACGGTGGCAACTCCTGGATAAATCTCACTTCCACTATTCTCAATGGCCATCATGTAGAACAACTCCTCCATATTGGCGGCACGGATGGTGGAATTTACCTCGCTACCAACCTCGGCGTATTTTACCGGAGTGAAAGTGAAAACGACTGGATACCCTGCTCGGAAGGCTTGCCAGCGAGGGCAGCGGTAAATCGTATGGTGCCATTTTATGCCAAACTAAAAATACGTATCGCCACTTATGGGCGGGGCATTTGGCAGTCTGATTTTTATGAAACGCCGACCGAAACCATCGTGCAGCCAACAGTGGATAAATTGGTGGCGAACTGCGCACGGGACACTTTCTATTTTGATGATTACAGCATGGTCGATCACAACGGGGCTACTTGGGAATGGTCGTTCGACCCTGCTCCGCAATACGTTAGTGCAACGGATGTGCGCAATCCAAAAGTAGTTTTTGGAAATGCTGGTGACTATACGGCCAACATGACATTGAATGGCAATTTTACGAAAAGCCTAATTCTCACGGTCAACTCGGCCTGCGATGCGGAGACTATTCCGGGCAATGCCCTCAGTCTCGATGGAAATGGCCATGCAGCGGCTTTAAACAACCTCAATTTGAACTCCAATACGTTGACTATGACATGTTGGGTGAAAGCAGATGCAGTGCAGAAAGACAGGGCAGTTATTGTGTTTGCCAGGGGAGGCTCAACGGTGGCGGGGATTGGTTTCGATACTGGCCTTAAACTCAGCTATCATTGGGATGGCTCGCAGTGGTGGTGGGACTCTGGGACAAGCATTCCCGCAGACACCTGGACGCATGTGGCGTTGGTGGTGACCCCTGATGCAGCGACCATTTACATGAACGGCGTTGGCGTGACGAATACCGTTCCTCATGCTGCCGAAGCTTTCGACACGCCCCTCCTTATTGGCTGGGACCCCAATAGCAACCAACGCCGTTTCACTGGCCTCGTGGATGAGGTGACGGTTTGGGACAAAGCACTTTCACAGGACGAGGTGCGGGAGTTGATGCACCTGACCAAGGTGCCGGCAGATCAGCCCAACCTTGTCAGCTATTATCAATTTAATGAAATGGACGGTCAGGTGATGGATCGCACAGGCGTTCGACATTTATCATTGGCGAATACGGCCAGCCGTACCACTTCCACGGCGCCCCTCGGCGGTGGGGTGAGCCACCGTTTGACTGTGGATGCTGGTGGTGAATATGTTTTTGGCGAAACGGGTGTAATTGTTATGTTAGATGACAACGATTTGCTCCCTGATGGTGAGGTCGTTATCAGCCGCATCAATCTTTCGCCCGACCAATTGCCCAACGCTGCGCCTCATAGTCAGGCTTATTGGGCCATCAATAATTATGGCGAAAATTTCCTGTTCGACTTTCCGATTTCCATTGAATTTGGAGAATATGGAGATATTCCTATTGGTGGCACTGACCCCAGTGATTATCGACTTTATACCCGCAGTGCTTTCGATGATGGCGACACCTGGTGGGGGCCTATAGATGAGGGTGATGAATTGGTGGAAGGCGTAGATGGTACAGTCATTTTCTCAGATGGCAATGAGGTTGAAACTTTTGGCCAGTTTGTCATCATGCAGGAAGATGTAACTCCTGTGGAATGGCAGGACTTTCAAGTTGCCCTGCAGCCTGACAAAACCGTGCGGCTCTACTGGACGGTGCAACAGACGCCTGATGTTTCTCATTTTATCATCGAAAAAAGTCCAGATGGTGTTGATTTTCAACCTTTTAAAACAATAAACGCCGTGATGGGCAGCGAGGTGAAAAGCTATCAATCTATTGATGAAAAACCCTTCCGTGGTTTGAACTTTTACCGCCTCCGGCAAATAGATATGGATGGTAAAATGGTTTATTCTGCCGTGCGTTCATTGTTGTTTGATGCCTTGCCCAGCGAGTGGAATGTATTTCCAAACCCTATTTCATCAAATGAGACTTTGCAAATCAGAACGGATAACCTTTTCCCATACCGTTTCCGGCTGTTTGGTGCAAGTGGAAAATTGATTTTGCAGGATGATGTAAAAGGGGATGCGGTGATTGCATTGCCGGAATTGACCAATGGGGCCTATTTGTACGAAGTGGTTTCGGATCGGGGGAGGTCGAAAGGGAAGCTGGTGGTTGAGTAGGCCGAGCTCCTATTTAACTATGGCTGAGTTTACCTTTTATCTACGAATTTTTCATTCTGCTATTATAAGATGGCATTATTTTATATTTTTGCAATTATAAAATTGCATTTTTTTAAAATAATGCCATTATAAAATTGCAAAATGGATAAAATATTAAGCCGTGGCCTTCAACGTGCCGCCAATATTGATACCCGATTTGTCCGGGATTTCATGGGACAAATCAATTGGAAGAACCGCTTGATAGCCATCAAAGGAGCAAGGGGAGTAGGCAAGACCACACTTTTGCTGCAACATCTGCAACTGAACCGGAAACTGAACCAGGAGGTAGCTTTTGTCAATTTGGATGATTTGTATTTTTCAGATAACGGCCTACTGGATTTTATCGAAGACTTTGTGCAACGTGGTGGAAAATGGTTGTACTTAGATGAAGTCCACAAATACCCCGGCTGGTCTGTTGAAATAAAAAATGCTTACGATTATTTCCCTGATTTGTCCATTGCTTTGACAGGTTCGTCCATTACGGAAATATTGAATGCGAGTGCCGACCTGAGCCGCAGAGCAGTTGTTTATGACATGCAGGGCTTATCGTTCCGTGAATACTTAAACCTCAGTCTTCAACTCCAATTTAAAAAAATTGAATTAGGGGATTTACTTGAAAATCATACAGCACTGGCTGCAACGATTGTTAAAGAGGTGAAACCAATTGCCCATTTTTCTGAGTATCTTAAAAAGGGCTATTATCCTTATTTTTTGGAAGGCAAAGAAGACTATTGGACTAAAATTAACCAGACGATAAAATTGACCCTCGAAGTTGACTTGGCGAGCTTGAAAGGTTATAATTTACAGCATGTCCATAAAATCAACAAGTTGTTATATACCGTTGCAACGTCTGTACCTTTCAAGCCCAATATCTCAAAACTCAGCGAACGGATAGGACTAAATAGGAACCTCTTGAGCCAGTATTTTCATTACCTCGAGCAAGCAAGGTTGCTCAACCTTCTTTCCACTGACCGCAAGGGCTTACTTTATTTGCAAAAGCCAGAAAAAGTATATCTTGAAAACACCAACCTCCAATATGCCATAGCCCCTGCCAATGTGGACAAGGGCAATCTCAGAGAGACGTTTTTCTTCAACCAGTTGAGGCATGTTGCACAGGTTCGGTTCCCCGCTGTGGGAGATTTTATTATCGACAATGAACTACTTTTTGAAGTGGGCGGAAGAAATAAAAAGGCTACGCAAGTAAAAAATAAATCCAATTACTATCTGGCTGTTGACGACGTAGAAATAGGCATCGGCACACAATTGCCATTATGGCTGTTCGGGTTTCTTTATTGATTCAAAACAAGCCACTCCAAGCTGGGACGCTATTCCTGCTCGCCAAATAGAATGGTTGGATGGTTTTTCTATCTTTGGAAATTCTTTACCTTAAATAACTGTCGGACCACCTAACCATCTGGCCATACACCTCATATGAAAAAACTTGAACGAAGTCTTACCTTGCCCTATGTTGTTGCTATTGGTGTTGGTGGGATGCTGGGAAGTGGAATTTTTGTGTTGCCGGGCCTGGCCGCTGCCAAGACAGGGCCTTCCGTTTGGATAGCCTATTTGCTGGCTGCGGTATGCGTATTACCAGCCGCACTTTCCAAAGCCGAACTGGCCACTTCCATGCCCACTTCTGGTGGGACTTATGTTTATGTGGAGCGTACTTTGGGTCCCATATTCGGTACAATTTCAGGCATTGGCCTGTGGTTGTCACTGTTGCTGAAGAGTTCTTTTGCACTGGTTGGTTTTGGGGCTTACTTGCTGGTGTTGGCAGCAGTACCATTGAAGGCGACTGCCATATCTTTTCTGGGGCTTATCATGTTATTGAATATTTTTGGTGTAAAAAAAGTGGGCAAATTCCAATTGGTCGTTGTTACCCTCAGCGTCATTGGACTGCTACTCCTGTTGGTATTTGGCCTTCCATCTGTTGCTCCTAAAAATTTAAGCCCAGCCTTCCTTTATGGAAATGGTGGCTTGTTTACGGCAACAGCATTTGTATTCGTTTCCTATGCTGGAGTGACCAAAGTGGCAGCCATTGCTGAGGAAATAAAAAACCCGAACCGAAACCTACCCTTGGCCATACTTATTGCCTTGGCGCTTGTTACAGTTATCTATGTTTCAGTGACTTTTGCCCTTGTTGGCAATCTGCCAGTTGCTCAGTTGGGTCAAGACATCCGACCCATTTTTACTTTGTCTGAGCATTTAGGGGGTAAAATTGCAGGTATTGCCGCAGCCATCTTGGGAGTAATCACGCTTATTTCAATGGCCAATTCAGGAGTTTTGGCAGCGTCCCGTTTTCCATTTGCCATGAGTAGGGATCGGCTTTTGCCAGAAGGTTTAAAGAAACTCCACCCCAAGTATTTGACGCCTGTAGTTTCGATAGTGCTCACTTGTTTGATGATGGCGCTTGTTATCCTGACCTTGGATGTGGAAAAGATTGCCAAACTGGCCAGTGCCTTCATGGTGATGATGTTTGTTTCGGTCAATGTCAGTGTCATTGTATTGCGTGAAACCGGGGTGCAGTGGTACGATCCGCCTTTCCGTTCCCCTTTTTATCCATACATGCAACTGTTCGGTATTGTCTCAGGCATAGCGCTGCTTGTATATTTAGGTTTAATGCCCATGCTGGCCATACTCGCTATTTCTGTGATCGGTGCTTTGATATACATTTTTTATGGAAACAAACAATCTTCGCGCAGCGGTGTGCTGAAACTGTACGGCCACCGGCCAGCACTTTTCCTGTTGTACAAAAGAAAAGAGACAGTGAAGACCAAAGCTGTCAATTGGGAAGATGAAAAAATAAAAGCAGCCAACCTGGATGGTGCTTTGGCCGACAACGCTTCTGTCGTAGTACCTTTATTTGGCAAGGAAAGGTCTCCAGAGATGTTGGTTGAAATGGGTGCGGCACTTTCAGAGAACAGCAAAATTCAGGTCGTTAACATCACTGAAGTGCCAGATCAAATCATGTTAGATGCCCTTTTGGAAGATGATAAAGTAACCACTTCATTGAACCGGAGGATCAGGGCCATGGCAGAAGACCGCTCCCTTGATGTTGATTTTGATGCAGCAGTGACGCATGAATTGGTGGAAACGATCCATGCCATCAGTGACCAGACTCATTGCCGTTGGCTAGTGATGGGCTGGGATGGACGTGCCGGCGAAGGCATTTTTGTTCGCAATCCAATCGGTTGGCTGGTGACGCATGTCAACAGCAATTTTGCGCTGTTCAAAGATAGGGGGATCAGGTACGTCAGGCGCATCCTTGTGGCCCGCCACCCTGATAAAAATGATGCGGAATTCATTCGTTATGTCGATAGGATTGCCCGCTTCCACGGAGCTGAGGTCACGCTGATGAGCGTTTTGCCCGAAGACATTACAGATAAAGATTTTGAAGAAACAAAAAACAACTCAGAAGCATTGCTCAAGCATTTTGAATCGTCCGCCGAATTAGTTTTGATAAAAGGAAAAAGCCCTGTGAAACTGGTCAGCGAAGCCTCTGCGGGATTTGACCTACTTGTTACAGGAAGGCCAAGGGAAGGTAGTTGGCGCAGGATCCTTTTTGGGAACAAAGATCAATTTGTTGAATCGGCGGTGTGTTCGGTTTTAAGGCTGACGGTGCAAAGGAAAGAGGAGTAGGGAATTAGGGAATTGTAAAACATTGAAAAGGAGATTGTTCAAATAAATCCGGGGAACAGTGCATAAATAAATTGACGTTCTTGGGTGAATTATTTTTTTCTCTAACAAGGCGAAAAACGCAGGCATAGCAGGGCTATGACGAGCCTGCCTGCCGGTAGGCAGGTATTTTCAACAAAGTTAGAGAGGAAAAGAAGCAGTCAAGAATGATAATTTATTTATGCACTGTTCCCGATAGGGTGGGAATTTAATTCCCACCCTATCGGGAGGCGTTTCATTCTCATATTTTTGCATCCGCCAGCTCTGCCTTTTTGCCATTCAAATTCTTCATTTTCTTTTGCCCGCGTTTGTTCTTATAGAGGACTTTTAATCGGATCGCTTTCAGCCCTGACACCCCTTGTAAATCTTCCAATTCAAGCATTTCCACTTCTCCGTACTTCTTTTTGGCCTGTAGGTATTCGATGTATTTCAGGTATTCGTGGGCGTCGCTGTCCTGAGAATAGACAATGGCAATTTTACCTGGTTGGGTCAGTCGTTCGTCGGTGTTTTTGATATAGGATTTGTCGATACGTTTTTTGATGATCTCGTACCGGGCGTTATAAGCACCATCGACGTCGAACTGCTTTTCGTCCATTTTGAACTTGATGGCCAAAGAGGTGCTGTGGATCAGCACTAGGGAAGCGACTTGCAAAGGAAATGGCAGTTCTTCAAAAAGTTCGTGCGCTCTTTGTTCTATGTCCCACATGGTTTCCAGTTGCCATAGGCGGAGGTTGTGGAGGTACATGAGGTCGAATTTTTGGTTTTCCAACAGGGAAGCACCGATGTACATATTGTATTCCACCCCGTCGGTATTGTATCGTTGGAAATAGTGTGGAAACATTTCTTGTGCCTCCTCCTGCCGTTGGTCGAGCACGGCAGATAGCTTTTCGTTCAAAATGGTGACACTGTTTTCATAGTCCTTCCGCTTCTTGTAAACCACGTTGAGTTCTGGGTCGATATGGGCCATGTATTCTTGGACGGCCTGCTGGAACGCTGGGCCGAGGGTTTCCAAATGATTGAAGACAGGATAGATTTCCTTCTTCAAAAATTCCAAAATCCTCACTTCATCTCCTGCTTTCAATCCTTCTTTTACATTGATGAGAAAATTGTTGACCCTGAAAACCATTTTCTTATAAATGGGCATAGGTTTGATCTGCATCACTTTCTTAAAGGTGTCGATCACCAGATTAAGTTGAAGTTCGAGGTCGGCCTTGATCGCCTCGTTCCTAGCCACGGAGGAGCCTTTGATGTCGCTTTGACCGTACAGTGGATAGATTTTATTGAACACAATTTCCTCCAGCACTGGCATTTCCACGCCTTCTGATTTTTGCTTGTTGAAATTGGTGGCGGCTTGATTGAAACGCCATTTCACCGAGGGGTGTATGGAAGTATAGTTTTCCTGTATGATCCTTTCCAACAAGTTTTCCCTTTCTTCCAAAAAGCGCTTTGCAGCAATTTTGACAAAAGGCAATATGCTTTTGAGCTTAGAAGCGTTGATGGCGTTGAGGGCATTTTTACGGGACGATGCGAGTTCGAGTAGTTGGAGGTGGCATCGGTCTAATTGGATGGGAGCTAAAATGATGCTCTCGATCCCTTTTGCCTTCATTTTTTTATAAAAGTCATTATTGTTTGAGTTTTTACCATACAACTGTACATCGGGAATTGCCATGGTTTTATTTTCTTCCATGATCATGCACGTCACACCGTTGCAGAATATACTGCGATAATCCCCTTTATCGGAAGGCGACAAAAAAAGGCTGTTCGACTCTTTGTTCAAAAAAGTGTTGAGGACCTGGTTGGTCTTTGTGTTGTATGCTGAATAGCCAACCTTGAGATCATTGATGCCAAACAAGGTCCGCAGGTTGTCTTGAAATTCATTGAACACTTTATCATCGTTGCGGAGGAATAGTGCACGTATTTTGGAAATGGTGACATCTGACGTCGCATCATAGAGGTTCATGATGCTGAACCCTTTGAAAATATAACTCTCTGGAGGAAATTTTGACTTCCATAGTTCGAGGTCCTCGCCATGTCGCAGCAATTCATCAATGTCGTCCTGCGTCAGTTCGGGAGCTTTATCCGTTTTTATTATTTCCGTAAAATCAGCATTGAACATTATGCGGTAATGTCGAAGGATGCCCGTAGTTGTATCAGGTATATCGGTGTACAGCGGGCTGCCGAGGTTGAACGGTACCTGGTAGTATTTACCTAATATGAACCAGCACGACATAAAGTAGACAATGTCTTCATCGAATCCCTGAATGGAAAGTTGAAAACCCTTGCCCGCATTTTCCAATATTTTGGTAAATCGGGTGGTAGGGCGAAAGGAGATGTACCGGAAGGGGATCATCACCGCCTTAATTTCGTTGGACTGCAAGGGACTGGGGAACAGTGGTTCAGTAATCAAATTGATGGCCTCCTTGTACTTTTCCAATTGGCTAAAATCTTCGATCCCTGTCCTTAACTCAGGAAATTGATTCACTTTGTCCAAAACCACTTTACTTGATTTGTGGTAAGGATGCTCCTTGTCCTCCGCATAATCCTCTAGCTGTTTATACAATTGCTTAAAGCTGAGCATGACCTTAAGTGGCAGTTCAGATGTAGGTGTATTGATTTTTATGATTTTCATAATAGTAGTAGTATAATTGTTGCATGGTATAACGGTTTTTTGGTGTAATGGTTTTATAGTCTAGTATCGGAAGGTGAATCACTCAAGATGTTTGTGTGTTTTAACCTGAATGTCTATTTGCAGCTTTACTGATAACCGTCTATTTTGAACTTTCTTTTTCCCTTTCCATTTAAGTAATCGAGCCTAAATACTTTCCGTTTTTATCGGCTGCTTTTTCCATATAGCTGCGTTAATAAAAAGTTCACGTAGCCAGGCTATGCTCACTTTTTTTGCCTTGCTATACGAAAAAATCAACTCGCTAAAATTCGGAAATTATTTAATCTCGACTACTTACTTGCTTTTATAAACACTATTTTTGCGGCCTTTTTTAAGAATATAGAAATTTGAAATTTAGAAATTTGAAATTTATTTTCCGAAAGGGAATCGCCCAAACAGATAGAATTTCCAATTTCCAATTTCCAATTTCCAATTTCTCATCCAAATGCAACTCACCGAACAAGAAATGGTCCGCAGGGACAACTTACAGAAAATCAAAGAGTTAGGAATTGATCCTTATCCGCCGGAAGCGTTTCCAGTAAATGTGACGGCAGCTGAAATTACAGAAAAATACGAAGAGGAAGAATTGGAAGATGGGACTAAAAACCGTCTCAACTACCAAGATGTGAGTATCGCCGGACGGGTGATGGCCACCCGTGGCAAGGGCAAAGCTTTATTCTGGAACATCCAGGATTCAACGGGGCGTATCCAACTTTATATCCGTCGGGATGAAGTGTGCGAGGGAGAGGACTTTACTTTTTATGACGAGGTCATCCGCCGATACCTTGACATTGGCGACTATATAGGCGTGACGGGACACGTTTTTACAACCAGAACTGGCGAGACCTCCATCCGGGTGAAGACCTTTAAGTTGCTTGCCAAATCCCTGCGCCCCCTGCCCATCGTGAAAATAGATGCAGAGGGCAACGAACACGATAAATTTGTGGATCCTGAACTGCGCTACCGAATGAGGTATGTTGACCTGATCGTGAACCCAGAAGTAAAAGAGACTTTTTTGAAAAGGACAAAAATGGTGAATTCCATCCGCCAATTTTTGAACGATCAGGGAGCTATTGAAGTCGATACGCCAGTACTGCAAGCCATCCCTGGCGGGGCAGCAGCAAAGCCATTTGTTACGCACCACAATGCGCTCGATGTACCTTTTTACATGCGTATCGCCAATGAACTGTATTTAAAAAGGCTTGTCGTTGGAGGTTTTGACTGGGTGTATGAATTTAGCCGCAACTTCCGGAACGAGGGCATGGACCGCACCCACAATCCAGAATTTACCGTTCTCGAATTTTATGTAGCGTACAAAGATTATTTCTGGATGATGGAAACCACGGAACAGATGCTCGAAAAAATGGCAGTGGATACTTGTGGCACAACCGAAGTAAAAGTCGGCGAGGAAACCATCAGCTTCAAAGCGCCCTTCAAAAGGATTTCGATCCTCGATGCAATCAAAGAACACACAGGCATCGACGTGAGTGATATGGACGAAGAAGGAATACGGGCCACCTGTAAAAAGCTCCACGTGGAAGTAGATAAAACCATGGGGAAAGGTAAACTCATCGATGAACTTTTTGGTGAAAAAGCCGAACACCATTATATCCAACCTACATTCATTACCGATTACCCTGTCGAAATGTCGCCACTAACAAAGCGTCACCGCAGCAAGCCTGGCCTGGTCGAGCGCTTTGAACTCTTGGTGAACGGAAAGGAACTCGCCAACGCTTACACCGAGTTGAACGACCCTATCGAGCAGCGTGAACGGTTTGAGGAACAAGTACGACTGATGGAACGTGGCGACGACGAAGCCATGTTCATCGATCATGATTTTCTCCGGGCAATGGAATTTGGCATGCCGCCCATGTCAGGCATCGGCTTTGGGATCGACCGACTGGCGATGCTGTTCACCAACCAGGCGAGCATACAGGAAGTGCTGTTTTTCCCGCAGATGCGGCCGGAGAAGTTCACGTAGCCCGGATTTCCAAATCCGGATACCCGGATTGGGAAATCCGGGCTACTTTAGTCGGGCGCCCAATGGGCAAATTCGGGGTTGAGCCAGTTGTGCGGGTACTCCTTCCAATGGTCGACGATGCCTGCCTTGACAGGATTGTTGAGGGTGTAGCGGATTTTGTTCAGCAATTCTTGGCGGTTGCGGATGTTGCAGTCCCAGTTTTCCGCCTGCCAGAGTGTTCCCGTCTGCCCAATGAGGCGGTTGATGCGTTTGGAAGTATATTGTTTGAAGGACTGCATGATGCGCCATAGGATCCGGTCGAGTTTGTACCATACGATGTGGATGTGATTGGACATAATGGTAAAACAGATGAGTTTGTAGTGTTGGCCGTGGAAATGGAGGAGGGATTTTACGATGATTTCGGCGGCGGCGGGGTCTTTGAGCCATTGTGGGCCAATGTCTGGGTTGTCGAGCAGGGCATCGTATTTTCCGAAATAATGATCGTGGTGGGAGCTGAGCCAAAGCTTCATTTTGTTGTATGGCCAGTCTTTTTTGTGCAGCCGGCAGATGTCCTTCTCTTGCTCGGCCTTTATTTCTTCGATGCGGTGTTTGGGCAATGCCCCGTCGAGGCAGGTGGTAACAAAAAGCACGGCGTTGGGGGGCTGCCAATGGGGGAGGTTGCGGCTGTACCATTCAGGGAATGGGGAGTTTGGCTTGGGGTTGGTTTTTTTCATGGTTTGGGGCTTGTCTGTCGTTAGTCGTTAGTGCGGATTTCTTAAACCGCAGGTCAAATATACTTTTGATATTTCGGATTGAGGAATCCGGGTTACGTTTTTCCGGATTTGGAAATCCGGACTACTTGATTGGTACATCGGGGGAGGGTAGGAGAAACAGGTCATAACGTCGGTGGTGATTCATTTCGATGATCCACGTTGGGCAAGTGCCCAACGTGCGGGGGCATAAACTTGCCAAGAACTAAACCTTTTGTGCTTTCCATTCTTTTTGCCATTGAAGGTACCCAGTCATTGCCATAAAGAAAAATACAAGATAGAGTACCGTTGTCAAATAAAGTTCTTTATAAAAAAACAATCCAACATATACCGCATCCACAGCGATCCACATGAGCCAATTGTCCAGGATTTTTCTGGCTAAAAGAATATTGGCCACAAGGCTTACAGAAGCAACGGAAGCATCGAGGTATGGGACATCAGTATCGGTAAAAGTATCTGAAAGGTAGCCAAAGAGCAATATCGAACTCCCTATTATTGCTGTCACCAATAGCCATTCTTGGCTTTTCAACCTTCGGATTGGCACGCCTTGTTCATCCTCTTTTTTTCCATGAAGCCAAAAATACCAACCATAAATACTTTGGATTAGAAACACTACCTGCAAAGTCATGTCGGCGTACAGCTTGTTTTGATAGAAAACGAAAAAATAGGCTGTGACACCAATGATTGCGGTCGGCCAGCACCAGATGTTCCGTATCACGGTCAACCAAACGCAGATCAGTGAAAAGATAGTCGCGAATAATTCAAGGTTTGTAAAGCCCATTGGTTTGTTTAAAAGTTAAAAGTTAAAAGTTAAAAGTTAAAAGTTAAAAGTTAAAAGCTACCTGCACGCATGCCTGCCTCCAGGAAAGTAAAAAATGAATATTGCTTATAAAATGCTGATTATCAATTCTTTTACTCAAGAACTCAACAACTCAAAAATACCTGAACCCATTTCCTTCTTCCTCATAATTCAGGTCATATCCTGCCATAATCAAATGGCTGACGGGCAAGGATATTGAATTATTAGATTGGATATTGTCCTGGATCGCATAGGTTAGCCTGAAATCGCCAAAAACATAAGTTGCAGAAACCCCGAACCGAGTTGTATTGCTCGAAATTTCAGCATTGGTGAAGCCATACAGCAGTCCTATTATATAGGTGTCTTCAATGAAAATATCGGTTTGGAGATCCAGGGAATAATTTTCCGAAAGGTTTTGGAAGGACTGGTCGGGCAGTTGGTAAACATTGATGTACCGAAACAGGACAACGGGTTTTATTTTAAGGTTATCAACAAAAGGGAATATGGCACCAAAATGGAAATTGTAAGGGTTCTCGCGCTGTGGGTTTGAATTTTGCACATTGTCGTCAAGGCCTGCAGACTTCTCAAAAATATTTATTACTGAAATGCCAGCAAAAAAACGGTCGGTCCGGTAGTACACGCCAAAACCGCCATCCACCGATACAAAATCGGAAGTAACGGTAGAGAATATCGAATTGGTGACATCGAAATAATTAAGCCCCACTACCGCCCCAAAGGATAACAAGTTTCCATTTTGCAGGCTGAACCGTCTTGACCAAGCAGGTCGGAGATTTAGCTCGCCCAATGGGCCATTGCGGTAAAAATTAAAAGTCAGCCCAAGCCCGCCTTTTTTAGTTGCACCCTGCATGTTCACCAATGCTGATCGGGAAACGGTTCCCTGAGAAGTGAAGTTCCCAAAATAGATCGCCTCAAAACCAGTCGCCGCCTCATAAGCAGAAAATGCTGGATTGATTGATAAGGCATTCATCTGGTATTGGAAAAGGGAAGTCCTAAGTTCTTGTGCATTTCCAGGAAAAAAGAGACCCAGACAGAGCATGGTAAAATATATCCTTGATAAAAGCATGAACCAAATTTTGGCTGAAAGCTACGTATTTTGCCGAAATCGAGGTTTAATGATTTTACTGTTCCACGGCTTCATTGTTTCATTGTTGGGCCCAGCCAGCCAGCTTCAAGAGCTTCGCTTTTATAAAAAGCGTTGCTTTTTCCGCAGCATGAAACATAAAGCCACGAAGCATTGGAACAGCGAGCCTCTATCTTGATTTAATCTAAATAAAATATTCTTGAGTCTAAAACTGAAAGCTGCCTTCCTTAAATGCAAACGTTTTATAAATTTGCGGCGATTTTGAAAAAGGCATGATAAAAGTGAATTTGATAAACATCATGTGCTTCAATGTCTTCTTCAAAACTCCTTGAAAACGAGTGGTTTAGAAACAATGTTAAGCAAAAGGGATTAACAACCATTTGCGCTCGCAAATACGAAACACCTCGACTCCATAGTGATTGGGGTGTATTTGAAGGTTTTCGACAAGCGGGATGCAATGTATTTTCATTTTTCTGAACCATCATCCATTTTTATTTCAACCCTGCTTACTGGTAGGCAGGCAATCATCATTATAGAATGAGAACGGTTTTCACGAGGTTTTTCCTACTGACATTTTTCCTCCTCTTATCTCAGTCCACTTTTGCGCAAGCTAAAGAAAGCACCGGCAGTAGTATGCTGATGGTTGTCCTTCTGCTTATGGTCGTCCTGATTGCTTTTGCAGTCATCATACAAGTGGCAGATAACCTGCTCCGCTTGGAAGCCAAAAAATCGGGGACAGATACTGAGAAGAGCAATCTTTCCATTTTTCCAGGCCTGAACGAATTGTTTCGCAAGCGCAACCCTAGTTACATTGGTGACAACAAAGTGACTTTCCTTAAAAAAGGATTTGACATTAAACTAGAAGGCCAGGCCAACCGAGTTGTTAAGAATGGAAACGTTGCCACTTTTGCTATCCAACCACCCAATTTCAGGGGCATCGCCCCAATCCCAAAAGTTGTTGTTGAAATTGGTGACAATGTCAAAGCCGGTGACCACCTATTTTATGACAAAACAACGCCGGATTTAAAATACGTAGCTCCAGTAAGTGGTGAAGTAATTGCCATCAATCGGGGAGAGCGCAGGTCGATTTCCGAAATTGTCATGCTTGCCGACAAAGACCAACAATATCGAGAACTTCCAAATTTTGATCTTGGAAACAGCAGCCGTGAAGAGCTTGTAGTTTACCTGCTTGATGCAGGCGCTTGGTCTCTTTTCCGCCACCGGCCATTTAATACCGTGGCAGGCGTTCATGATATACCCAGGGATATTTTTATCAGTACTTTCGACACGGCACCGCTTGCACCGGATCTTAACCTGGCCGTTGAAGGCAACGAAGCTGCTTTCCAGGAAGGGTTGGAAGTCTTGGGCAAACTAACAATTGGCAAAGTCCATTTAGCCTTGAATGGAAATGGCGTTACCCAACCTTCCACTGCTTTCACCAATGCAGAGGGTGTTGAGAAACATTGGTTTAACGGCATTCACCCAACTGGCAATGTAGGTGTTCAAATCCACCATATTGCACCCATCACCCCAAATTGTTCAGTGTGGACGCTGGGCGTGCAAGATGTCGTTACTCTTGGCCGTCTTTTTACTGAAAACCGCTGGAATACGGAGCGGGTCATCGCCATCGCTGGTGCAGAGTTGAATGATCCACATTATGTGCGAACTTATGCCGGTGCGAATCTCGGCGACTTGTTGAAAGACAATCTTACCAATGACCATGTTCGCCTCATTTCTGGCGACGTGCTCTCCGGGCAGAAAAAAAGGTTGGAAAATTTTGTCAATATTTATGACGACCAAATAACAGTTGTGGAAGAAGGTGATTATTATGAATTGTTTGGGTGGCTGACGGCTAGCAAATCTGCTCCATCAGCATCAAAATCACTTCCATCTGCGGCGCTGTTCCCAAGCACAGTTTATAAAGCCGATACCAATACCCACGGTGAAAAACGTGCATTCGTTATGACTGGTGAATACGAATCTGTATTGCCGATGGACATTTATCCCCAGCATTTGATGAAAGCTGTTTTGACAAATGACTATGAAAAGATGGAAGGGCTTGGCATTCACGAATTAGTTGAAGAAGACATTGCACTATGTGAGTATGTCTGCACTTCCAAACAACCGCTCCAGCAGATACTCCGCACTGGCTTGGACATGATGCACGAACAAGGTTAGAATTTATGATTTGTTATTTATGATTTATGATTGAATCTAAATAGTCATAAACCATAAATTATAAATCAACAATTATAAATAGCTTGATGAATAGCTTAATAGATAAAGTAAAAGGCTTTGAGCCGGACAAAGAGAAAAGTCCGTTTTTGCATACTTTATATGATGGATTTTTTACTTTTTTGTTCACGCCAAATACTACCACAAAAGGTCCAGGTGTTCACATCAGAGATCGTATTGACCTGAAAAGGACGATGGTGGTTGTGGTGTTGGCACTTCAGTTGTGCTATGTTTTTGGTGCTTATAATATTGGTCATCAGCACTTTTTGGCATTGGGCCAGCACACTGGATTCCTGGAGGGCATACACCTAAAATTGGCATATGGTATTATTCAAATCCTGCCAATTTTCATCGTCTCGCATGTAGTTGGGCTGGGGATTGAATTTTATTATGCTGCAAAAAAAGGGCACGGTATCGAAGAGGGTTTCTTGGTGTCGGGAGCTTTGATCCCGCTTATCATGCCGCCGGACATTCCACTCTGGATATTGACTTTGGCTGTTGCATTTGCAGTTATTTTAGGAAAAGAAGCTTTTGGAGGCACGGGCATGAACATCGTGAACATTGCTCTTTTAGCGCGTGCATTTGTCTTCTTTGCCTATCCCACTACCATTTCAGGAGACCAATGTTGGATCGCTGGCATCGAATTCGAAGGGGCTGCTGCTTTTGGTGAAATGTATGGTTGGGCACATGGCTTTTTTGATTGGATATTTGGCTCGGTAGGCTGGTCCACTTTTGGTGAAGGTGGCCTGGCAGTTGCAGATGGTTTCACTGGGGCGACCCCTCTTGGCCTTGCATTGGAAGGTTGGTCATCGGTGACCGATGTATATTCTCCTATGCAGATGTTTTGGGGTGCTATTCCCGGGTCTATAGGTGAAACCAGTAAACCGCTCATCATCATGGGCGCATTGATGTTGACCGCCACTGGGATCGCAAGCTGGCGGATCATGGTTTCCTGCCTGTTCGGTGCGGTAACCATGGGGCTGCTGCTCAACATATGGGATTTCGATGTTTATATGAACATCCCATGGTACTACCATTTCTACATGGGAAGCTTTTGGTTCGCAATGGCATTCATGGCCACTGATCCAGTAACAGCTTCGGGTACAAATGCTGGAAAATGGATTTATGGGTTCTCCATCGGAATATTGGGCATCATAATTAGAGTGATGAACCCGGCATATCCAGAAGGCTGGATGTTGGCTATTATCTTTATGAATGTCTTTGCTCCGCTAATTGACCATTATGTTATCCAAGCGAACATCAATCGTCGATTGAAGCGTGTTAAACAAGTAGCTTAATTTTTGGTATTGGATACTGGTCGTTGGGTATTAACCAAGAACCATTAACCAAGAACCAACATCTGTATTTGAAATGCATACTAACAGATATACACTGATCTACATCGTCGTGCTGTCGTTTATTGTGGCAGTCGTGCTGGCGTTCACATTCTCTGGCCTCAAGCCAATCCATGACGCCAATGAGGCTGTTTTCAAAAAGCGTGACATCCTCAGCTCTGTGAAGGATCAATTACCAATTGATATTGTAAAAGCTTCAACTGAAGAAGTACTGGAACATTTTGATGCCAGTATCGAACAAGTGGTCATTGATGCTAACGGGAAAGTGGTAGAAGGTGCAAAAGCAGATGATATTGATATGAAGCAAGAGGAGAAAAAACCATTGGAGGAGCGCCAGTATCCTATCTACATATACGAGGGAGCTGAAGCCAAGTATTACCTAATAGCAATACGCGGCAATGGTCTTTGGGACAAAATCTGGGGCACCATCGCCATGAAAGATGATTTCAATACCATCGCTGGCGTTTCTTTTGACCACGTTACAGAAACAGCGGGGCTTGGTGCGGAAATAAAAGACAGTGAAGCTTTCAAAAAAGCTTTTCAGGGTAAAAAACTTTACAACGATAATGGAGAATACGTTTCCGTTGCCATAGTTAAAGGTGGAGTAAAAAAGCCGTCACATCAGGTTGATGCAATTGCCGGTGCGACCATTACTTCCAAAGGCGTAACAGAAATGATGAACCGTGGCCTGGCCATCTATCTCCCTTATTTTGATTCTTTGAAAAAATAATGATTTAATGAGAGAATGACTGAATGAGAGAATAGTGCTCTCCATTCAATCATTCTCTCATTCAGTCATTCTCTCATTAAAAATGGCAGAAACAGCAACTCAAACGGTTCCCGAAAAAGAACCGTTGTTTGGAAAAAAGGAACGGAAGCTCCTTATTGACCCGCTCAATGATAACAACCCAATCACCGTACAGGTATTGGGTATTTGCTCCGCCCTTGCAGTGACTTCAATGGTCAAACCAGCAGTGATAATGGCACTATCAGCCACATTCGTTATGGCATTTTCGAACCTGACTATTTCACTTCTCCGCAAAGGAATCCCTAAACAAGTACGGATGATCGTGCAACTGGTGGTCATTGCGTTTCTTGTCACCATCGTCGAATTGGTGTTGAAGGCAGCTAACTACCCAATCTGGAAGCAGCTCTCTGTTTACATTGGCCTCATCATCACCAACTGCATCGTCATGGGACGCCTTGAAGCCTATGCGATGGCCAATAAACCCTGGCGCTCTTTCCTTGACGGCATTGGCAACGGTTTAGGCTATGGGATTCTCTTGGTGATGGTCGCCGTGGCAAGGGAGTTATTCGGAAAAGGCAGCCTTATGGGTTTCAAGATCATCGGCAACACGCCTGATTGTTTGATTGATACGACCACGAACGCTTGGTTCGGTTGGTATATGCAGAACAACATCATGGTGCTTCCTGCGGCTGCACTGTTTGTGATCTGTGTCATTATTTGGGTACAACGTGCCCGCAACAGTAAATTGGTAGATATTTCTTAATAATGGTGAATGGTAAATGGTGAATAGATTCACCATTTACCATTCACCATTCACCATTAAATAAAATGGGCGAATTACTAGATATATTCCTCAAGTCAATATTCATGGAGAACATGGTGTTGTCCTATTTCTTGGGCATGTGTTCTTTTTTGGCTGTTTCAAAATCCGTTAAAACGGCAGTTGGGCTTGGTGCAGCCGTCATCTTTGTGCTGACGCTGACCGTGCCGATCAATTGGTTTATCAATGTTAAAATACTCGGCGAAAACGGATTATTTGGCATGGATCTGACCTTCCTTCGTTTCATCCTGTTCATCGCAACTATTGCTGCCACTGTGCAATTGGTCGAAATGGTGATCGAGAAATTTTCTCCTGCACTTTACAGCGCACTGGGCATCTTCCTTCCGTTGATTACGGTGAATTGCGCAATCCTCGGAGGTGCATTGTTCATGGTGTCGAGGGAATACAATTTTGTTGAAGCTACCACTTTTGGTTTCGGTTCTGGGTTTGGCTTTTTCATAGCCATCATATTGATGGCGGCCATTCGGGAGAAGATTCGCTACAGTGCAGTCCCCGGTCCACTGAGAGGATTGGGAATGGCCTTCCTCATCACTGGCTTGATGGGCATGGCATTTATGGGCCTTATGGGTATTAACCCAGGTTTATATTTTCAATAGGTCACACGTGACAGAGTAATGGATGATGAAATGATTCATCGTTCCTTATCATAAAAATTAATCATTCACAAAATGATTTTCTTAATAGAATTTGCATTTATAGGTGGTAGCGTGGCAGCTTTTTTGGCCGTCATCCTGATTCTCACCATGGGTCTTCTCACAGCCCAAAAAAGGCTCGTCCCCCAAGGGGATGTCAAGATTATCGTAAATGGCGATGAGGACAAACCATTAATTGTAAAACCCGGTAATACTTTACTTGGCGTATTGTCCGATCAAAATATTTTCCTTCCATCTGCCTGTGGCGGGGGTGGAACTTGTGCGATGTGCCGCTGTAAGGTTGACGAAGGAGGAGGGGATGTACTGCCTACGGAACTCAACCATTTAAGTCGTAAGGAAGCTGCTGAACATGAACGCCTTGCATGCCAGGTCAAGGTACGCGGGGACATGGAAATCCGGGTATCCGAAGAAATTTTCGGAATCAAGAAATGGGAATGTGAAGTCGTTTCCAACTACAACGTTGCTTCTTTTATCAAAGAATTTGTAGTCAAATTGCCGGAGGGTGAAGTACTTGACTTTGAGGCCGGAGGGTACATCCAAGTTGACGTACCTGAGGTTGAAGTTGAATTCAAAGAAATGGACATTACTTCGCATCCACGTATGGGCAAAAAACCAGATGAGTTCCAGTCAGAATGGGATAACTACAAATTGTGGGATTTGAAGATGAAAAATAACGAACCGATTTTCCGCGCCTATTCAATGGGGAACCACCCAGCGGAAGGCAACATCGTCATGTTGAACATCCGCATCGCTACACCACCTTGGGACCGTGCGAAAAATGGCTGGATGGATGTAAACCCAGGTATTTGTTCTTCTTA
Organism: Saprospiraceae bacterium; assembly: GCA_029263015.1. Taxonomy (GTDB): domain Bacteria; phylum Bacteroidota; class Bacteroidia; order Chitinophagales; family Saprospiraceae; genus UBA6168. Next base: position 75,585 of record JAJCYI010000184.1, read on the forward strand.
TGTTTTCGATCAAAAGCCTGGTGACAAGGTGACAATTTCAGGCCCTTATGGCGAGTTTTTCATCAAACCGACCAAGAAGGAAATGGTATATGTCGGTGGTGGTGCAGGTATGGCGCCATTGCGTTCACACTTGTTCCATTTGTTCCATACCTTGAAAACAACCGACCGAAAAGTATCCTATTGGTATGGTGGTCGCACAAAGCGGGAATTGTTTTACATTGAAGATTTCAGGGCTATCGAAAAAAAATTCCCAAATTTCAAATTCTACATTTCACTCGACAATCCACTCCCAGAAGATAATTGGGCCGAAAAGAAAGATATCCACGATGAAAATGGAGACGGGTTTAAAGGGTACGTTATGCAGATATGCTATGAGCAGTACCTCAAAGACCACCCAGAACCAGAGGAGGTCGAATACTATTTCTGTGGCCCTCCAGCGATGAACGCATCGGTTATTTCCACTTTGGACAAACTTGGTGTCCCTGAAGAAAATATTGCATTCGATGATTTTGGAGGATAGGGGATGAGGATTAAATAAACTGCTTCTAAAAACATGAGTCATCCCATAAGTAAGGTGTACACGTTTTTTCGCTCTTTTGGACTGAAAAACGTGCAAATTCCAGTGGATAAAGGGATAAATGGGACATTTTAGGAAGAATCCTTTAGCTATTGTTCTAAATTATTCTCCTG
>JAJCYI010000185.1 GCA_029263015.1 Saprospiraceae bacterium
CCTGTGTGGGCGTGCCCGGTTGTTTTTTTTTGTCCCGGGGCGCCCCCCCACCTCAGCGTTCAATTATCACCACCCCCCACCTGCACCACCGCCGCCAAATCCGCCGCCGCCGAATCCACCGAAACCGCCACCACCAAATCCGCCACCGCCACTGTTCCAGCCACCGCCGCGACCACTTCCTGGCCCCATAATGATCCAGCCAGTACCACCAGAATTATAGCGTCCACCACCATTGTAACCACCGCCGCCACCTTTGCTTATTAGTGCAATGATGATGATGAAAATGATGATGAAAATAAGCACTTCAAAAGGAAAGTCTTTTCGGTAAACATTGTCATTGGTATATTCGCCGCTTCCGAGTTTCATGATATACTCGGTCGCTTTATCCAGCCCAGTGTGATAATTTTGATTTCTAAAACTAGGCGCAATCACTTGGTCAATGATTCGGCGGGCCATTGCATCAGGCAGGAAACCTTCAGCACCATAACCAGTCTGGATGTACAACTGCCGATCTTGAATAGCGATATAAATGAGTACCCCATTGTTTTTGCCTTTACGTCCAATGCCCCATTGTTCTGCCAGTCGGTGGGAGTATTCAAAAATATCGTCCCCTTCCAGTGAGTTTTCAATTACGATGGCTATCTGAGTAGAAGTCGAGTCATCGTAGGCCACCAATTTTCGCTCAAGTGCAGCGACCTCATTATTGTCAAGGATGCCTGAATAGTCGTTGACCAACCGGGGTGGGTTGGGAGCATCGGGAGGCTCTTTGCTAAATGCCAAAAGCGGCAAGAAAAGCAAAAAAGCAAGTATTGTATTTTTTAAAAATAATCTCATTTGTAAAATTGCCTTTTAGGGCTGAGGGAACAATCAACCACCATAAGAAATCTCGTCTGGCAGTTCATTTTTGTCATCGGACATGCGGGGAAAATATTCTTTTAATTTCAACCCAGAAAGCCGCACCCCTTCGACAACGCCTTCCCCAAAATTGCCCTGCCGGAAATGTTGCTGCATCACGTCCCGCACATCTTCCCAAAAATTAGATGGTACTTTTTCGTTGATCCCCTTGTCTCCGATGATGGCAAAGCGGTGCATGGAAGGCACTATGAAAATGAGTACTCCGTTTCGCTCGGCGGTCTGATCCATTTCCAATTCATGGAATACCCTGGCGGCAACGTTTCTGGCATCTCCTGCCAGTTCCTTTTCCAAATGCACACGAATCTCCCCGGAAGTGTGGCCTTCCGCTTCTTTGATAGCGGCAACGATGCGCTGTTCTTCTTTCTTCTTAAAAAAATTGACCATGAAAAAACGGTGGACGGAGACAGTGGACGGTAGACGGTTTTTGTCGCCTACCCTCAACTGTCATTTGATTTAAAACTCAACTTTAGGTGCATTCTGGGAACTCTCTTCAGCTTCGAACATCGCTTTGTCGGAGAAGCCAAAAATATTTGCCCAAAAGTTGGCAGGAAAACGGCGGACTGATTTGTTATAACCCGAAACAGTATCATTAAATTTGTTCCTAGCCACTTTGATGCGGTTCTCCGTACCTTCCAACTGAACCTGCAAATCCCGGAATGCCGATGTTGCTTTCAGGTCAGGATAATTTTCCGACACCATCAAAAGACGTCCAAGTGAAGAAGAAAGCTCGCCCTGAGCGGCCTGGAATGCTTTCAATTTTTCAGGGGTGATGTTGGATGGGTCAATCTGGATGCTGGTAGCCCTGGCCCTGGCCTCAGTCACCGCGGTAATGGTGGACTGCTCGAAATCTGCTGCTCCTTTTACAGTCGCCACAAGGTTGGGGATGAGGTCGGCCCTTCTTTGGTAATCGCTCTGGACATTCGCCCAAGCATTTTCCACTTCCACGTCCTTGTCCACAAATCCATTATAGGTGTTGCAACCAGAAAAGGCTGCGATCAATCCGAAAATAGCAAGTGCAATGATAAGTACTGGTCTCATTGGTAAATAGATTTTGTTTTGAAAATAGTTTTCTCCGAAAAGAAAACAGAACATTTTTTTGATGTAATAATGCAAGAAAGTCACAGGTAGTTGAACTGGCCTGTGCATTATTCTGCAAACATCGGTAAATTAGGGACAAATGATGTCGGCATGTCGGAGGGTGGGCAAAATTATGAGAAAACATCAACTGTCTAGTAGCAATTCCCGGACTACCGCCACCACTTTAGGGCTTGCCTTATTCACCACTGAAATGACTTCTTCCATCGTTGTCTCGGTAATCGTTTCAATAGGAAAACACTTATTGGACACCACCGAAACCACAAACACTTTCAATCCGGCATGCCTTGCCACCAACACTTCAGGAACAGTGGACAATCCGACCACATCTCCTCCGATCCGGTGTAGGAAATCGTATTCAGCTGGCGTCTCAAGGTTGGGGCCAGGGAGCGCTACATATGCCCCAGTATGGGCGCGGATGTTCTTTTTTTTTGAAATTGCCATTGCTCGGTCTATTGTTTCCAGATCATAAGTTTTCAACAGATCTGGGAATCGGACGCCGAGCCGCCCATCGTTTGAGCCGCGCAAAGGGTTCTCTGGCTGGAGGTTTATATGGTCGTTGATAAAAACCAAATCTCCCGCTTCAATATCTGCCTGGATTCCCCCAGCCGCATTCGAGATGATGATCCGTGCAATTCCCAATGCTTTCATCACCCTCACGGGAAATGTCACCTGCTGCATCGAATAGCCTTCGTAATAATGGAAACGCCCCGCCATGGCCACCACGGGTACGCCATTTAGTTTCCCTAAGATCAACCTGCCTGCGTGACTGGTCACAGTCGAAACCGGGAAGTGCGGAATGTCTTTGTAATCAATGCTTGATTCTATGTCTATTTCATCGGCCAGTTGGCCGAGGCCTGTCCCTAAGATGATCCCCGTCGAGGGTGTGAAATCAGTTCTTGACCTGATGAATTGAAGCGCCTCGTTTATTTGTTCGAAAAGCATATTTACTTAAAAAGTAAAAAGGTGAAAGTAAAAAGTAAAAAAGCAGAAAATTTCAATCGCTGGCTAACACATTAAAATTTACTGGCATGTATTTTGAATATTTTAAGAATTTTACCAGAAACAACTTTACTAAAGGTACATCTCCTCATTTAACCAATTGCAGCAATCATTTCTCTAACCCAGCTGCGGTGAATGCCAAACATGCTTGGGAAAGCTAGCAAACATTCACCATTCAGTCCCGAAGCAAATCTACCCCAGTAATTAGCTTCGGGATTTTTTTATTGAAGCTGTCTATAAATGAAAACCCAAGACAGCTTCATTGTGGCAAGCATTCCTTGTTGATCCCCAGTACATATTTTTCAACCACACCAATATCGACTGCCACCCCTGAACCTTGAAACCCCCCAATCATTTCATCATTGAGGCGCGTTTTGGCGAGGTCGGTCAGCTGGCGAGCCACGGGGATATAGGACCAATGCCATTTTTCCTCATTGTACCCAAAAGGGCGTTTTTTCCCTTTTGGTGAATAGGGTTGACAAAAACCAAATTGCGCTGCATTTTCCACCAACCAATCATAGACTTCCTTTCCTTTTCCATGCTCAAAAGTATAATTATCCAGATCGTTAATGTCGATGTCGGTGCCCCAATGATGGCGGCTGGTGCCAGGCATGGAACTGTATTCAAGTATTTTAAGCGCCCTCGTTTTTGGGTCGGGATATTTTTGCGAAGCGTTAGCTCCATTTTCTATCTTGCGAGCACCGGTCCACTTGGCTTCCCAGATAGATTTTTGACGGTAAAAATTCCGCGTGGCAGAGATGATTTTTAAATCGATGCCATCTGCTTTAGCTGATTTCCACATTTCCTTAAAACTCCCGTAAGTTTCTTTCCTTAAAAAATAAAGATCACCGTCGGAATACTTTGTTTCCACTGATACAAATGCAGGGTGCTCGGCTGGATCGAACTGCCCCATGAGATATTCGAGCGAAAACTCTATGCGTCCTGCTCCTGGGAGGGAGTCATACAATGTTGGCTCCTCTACCATCGGCGGCACATCTATTTCTAAGGAAGTGTTTTCCTCCGTATTTTTAATTTTTTGGTCTGGTTGGGCATTGCCTGGATTTGTGCAAGCGAATGCGGCAAAAGAAAATAAAAATAGGATCAAGTATTTCATGTTGAAGAATTAGAGGTCTATAAAAACGAAATTTTTGTTGGTTGGCAGTTTTGATAAAAAAGAAATTGAACCGTGTGCAAAATTACGCTTTTTGAAAGAGGAAACTGTACACGGCTCAACCTCTAAACCATTATTGCCGCACAATCAATCAGACTGGTTTTTGTAGTTTTGTTTCCTCAATTTTACTCACAATCCTTCAAATATGAAAATGATATTATTACTAGGAATATTATTCTTTTTTGGCCATTCAGACGCTTTTTCTTTGTCTAATAAAACAACACATCCTAAACAATTAAATGAATCAAATACAGAAAGGAAAAGACAGCATGACAAACTAGCAAAAAGAATTAAAAGGAAAGTGGAAAAGATGCAGAAGAAGAAAAACTATTACCAAGACAACACCGCCATTTTTATTTTAGGCTTTATTCTTTCTGCAGCGGGTTTTATTTTCCTTTTTTTTGACGGAGGACCGCTTAGTTTAGTACTTGGTTTTTTTGGAACCCTATTGTGCTTCTTGGTTTGGAAATCAGATGAGGATGTCCAACTGCCTTTCATTGGTGTCCTACTTGGGGTAATCGGAATTCTATTCGGCATCAAGCAATTTATTAGTTCATTTGATTGACCAATCTATAAAGTCTCAAAACAAACTCACATATCCAAAATGTATTTTCGGGTTCCGGAAATCAGCGGGCACACCATCTGTTTTTCCAAAAGCCACGCTGATGCCGAACAGCCCTGCCCCCGTTTCAAAAGTGATGCCGCCCCCAAAGCCCAACGGGTGATCGGTACGTAGCGGTTTGCCGGAACGGCGGTCTTCCAAATAGGCATAATCCCCAAATGCATACAAATAGGAATTTTGCCCGACAAGCAATCGGTACTCCAGCGTGAAAACCGTGAAAAAAGTAGCAAAAATACTTTCCTCGTCAAATCCCCGCAGTAAGCGGTTCCCTCCTATCCGGTATTGTTCATTTTGAAAAACCGCTTCTTCTGAAAAAATAGCCCCGGTGCGGTTGCTGGCTTTGATCGTACTGCGTTCCATGACTGGGAAAAAATTTTCAATTGTCCCTTCCAAATTAAAGCGGAAAGTCTTTCCTGGCAATGTATCATAAAAACTTTCATCGACATTCAAGATCGCTTGATTCTTCTGGATCTGTCGAATGCCTGCACTGCCCCGCAATAAAATATTCCAACCTGCCCGCGGATTAAAACGGTAGTCCAGCTTTTGCCAACTGGCCTCCAAGCCAAAAGATGGATTCTTCACATCTAATTGCTCGGGCAAGCGCCCTTGACGGATGGCCGCTGTGTCAACGGAAATCAAATTGGAAACAGTTATTTTCCAAAAAGCTTTTAAATAATTGCCGCCTTCAAATAAATACTGCACCCCAAAATCACCGATCACATCAGTATAGGTGCTGTCCCTTTTATATTGACTGAATTTGGTGCTCACGCCAAATGGCAAATCGAGCATATACGGATAGGCAAATTCCAATTCCAGCTCCTGCGTCTGCGGGCGCAACCGTTCGAATGAGACAAATATCCGCTCGCCGAGACCAAACTGGTTTTGCATCTCCGCATTAAAATTACCCGTGATCAGCAATTTGCTTTCGGGTTGGCCATTGCTGGGCAGCACGCCCAAAAGAAAATCAAAACGGCTGGCATTTTTCTTTTGGAGGGATAGATTGACACTCGCCTTGTCTTCAAGGAAATTGATGGTGACATTTTCTTTCTCTTTCAAAAAAGGCAACTCCTGTAAACGAGACCTAACCTGTAAGATTTTTTTCCGGCTATACGGTTCGCCGACCTTGATGCCGAGGTAGTTCCGCAGGTAGCTTTCCGATATTTTCACATCCCCTTTTCGGGTCAAACTATCAAAAAACACGAGCCTACCCTTTTCTAACATCAATGCCCCTGATACTGCCGCCCCATCGAAACGGATGCTGTCCAGGCGGGCAGCTGCAAATGGGTAGCCGTTGTTTTCGGCCTGCTCGACAATGCCTTTTTCCAGTTTTGTTATTTCATCAAAACGGATCGGTTTGCCTTTGTAAACGCGCGCTCGGAAGCCACTTCTCTCTAAAAAATCTTCATCCACATTTCCATTGCGCAGGGCTGCCCATTCATAGCTGTCCCCAATATGGAGGTAAGCAAATACAAGGCTGTCCTGAAACGCAAGGCTATCGCACGAAGCTTCAAAAAAAGATAGGTTGTGCAGCTTGCGTGTAATGTCTGCCAGCCCATTTACCAGGGAAATCGAATCCGCAAAAGTGGTTTGGTAAGTGGTGTATTTTTGGAGAAAAGAAGTATCGTGATCGAGAGGATGGATGGTTAGGGTAAGACCATTTTGAGCAATTGCTTTTTCAAAAAAAAGAAAGGAACTAAGCAAAATGAAACAAACGACGATCACCCTTCCAAAAGGGTTCGTTTCAAACCGCTCCCTTTTGGAAAAGGAAACAACACCTCGTTTACGAATATTTTTTTTGAATAAAAACACAGTACTCAAACTAACGTGATAAACTTAAATAGGGTATAAAACAAAAGCGCAAAGGGGTCATGTGTCCACCTTGCGCTTTTAGGATTAATAGTATAATTTTTAAAAAGCTGGGAGTTGTATCATTCTTCGAAAATTTTTGCCGCCTCAACTTTAAATCCTTCAAGTACGACAGACTGCAATTCGCCCGTTTCATCAACCAACTGCTTTAGTTTAAATCGCTGATTTTCAAAAGAATAAACCTCCACAGTTTTACTCACTGGATCAACGAGCCAATATTCCCGCACCCCATATTTTTCGTAAATATCTTTTTTATCGCCTCGGTCATAGAACGCTGTACTTTTGGAAAGCACTTCTACTACGAGGTCGGGTGCACCGATGATAACCTTCTCTTTTTCATCGAGGATATGGAATCGATCTTTTTTAACAAAAAGCACATCAGGGTGGTAAGCGTTGCCGTCATCAAGTACGGTGTCGAGGGGAGCGGTCAAAACTTTACCTAAAGACTTTTTTTTCACAAATACACGAAGCCAGAAATAAATGTTTCCTGAAATGTCCTGGTGTTGGATAGTGGGGGATTGTTTTCTCACAAGTTGGCCGTTTATAAGTTCATACCAAGCGTTGTCATTTTCTGGAAAATCAAAATCCTTGAATTCTTGGTAAGTCAATTTTTTAGTTACTACTTCCATATCTATTCTTTTTCCAAAAATAGTTTAAAAACGATGGCAAACCAAATAGGGCTAACAATTCACAAATGCCGTTCTGCATGGTAACTCGACCGCACCAACGGGCCACTTTCCACGAAGTCAAATCCTTTTGACAAACCAACTTCCTCATACATTTTAAAAACATCAGGATGGACGAAATCAGCCACTTCCAAGTGCATTTTTGTAGGCTGCAAATATTGACCGATGGTCAGCACATCACAGCCATGCTCGCTAAGATCATCCATTGATTTGAAAACTTCATCCTGTGTTTCGCCGAGGCCGACCATGATGCCAGATTTAGTGCGTTTGCCATATTCCTTGGTACGCTTGATCTGGTCGAGGCTACGTTGGTATTTTGCCTGAGGCCGCACCTTCCTGTACAACCGTTCAACGGTTTCCATATTATGGCTGACAACTTCCTGGCCGGCACTGATCATTCTTTCCAGCGCTTCCCAGTTTGCTTTCACATCAGGTATCAGCGTTTCAATGGTGGTGGTGGGAGACATTTCTTTCACCGCTTTAACTGTCTGGTGCCAAACCTCGGCACCTCTGTCTTTCAGTTCGTCCCGATTTACAGAAGTGAGGACGGCGTGTTTTACCTGCATCAATGTGATTGCTTCAGCCACACGGCGTGGTTCATCTTCATCATATTCTGGTGGGCGGCCTGTTTTTACTGCACAAAAAGAACAGGAACGTGTACAAGTATTCCCCAGAATCATAAACGTAGCGGTACCTTCTCCCCAGCATTCCCCCATGTTTGGGCAACTGCCACTCTGGCATATCGTATGGAGGTTGTACTTATCGACCAGGTTGCGGACTTTTTTGAATTTCTCCCCAATGGGCAGTTTCACGCGCAGCCATTTTGGCTTTGGTTGCCGCGGTTTTTTATTCTCAACTATGGGTAGTTCGAGCATTGAATAGGTATTGAGGTATTGAGGTATTGAGGTATTGAGGTATTGAGGTATTGAGGTATTGAGGTATTGAGGTATTTTCAAATACCGTAATACCTCAATATCGAATTCCTTAATTCACCATCTTTTACCAAACTGCAAATGTAGGAAAAGGTTGAGGAAGAGCTGGTTGTTTTCAACATTGTCGGTCTCGACCATAATAGGTGCTTGCCTACTGAAAAAGTCAACCATGAGGCCAGCTTCAATAGATTTGAGGTATTCATCGTAAGCACCCCAATCAAAATGTACAGCGAATTTACCGTGGACTCCGGGAAGAATGGAAAGTTCGCCGAGGCCTTTTGTCCAACCGGAAGCGCCCTGAATAGAATATATGTCTAAAAACTGGTCTGAAGTTTCATCGGAAAATTTTGTGGAAACAGACCTGCGTCCGTCAGGCTCTCTCAATTCGAGGTAATAAGGTTTGAGCAGCCCCAAAGTAGCGCCCCCTTCATAAGAAATGCCAAATGCGACGCCTTTGTGCTTCGCTTTTTCGGAAAAATAACGTTTTGCCCCAATTGCTCCTCTAAGTACATACAAGTTGTTCTGCTTGCCGTATTTGAAAGCTCTTGAAATACGGCCATTCAGCGTACTGGGGGTATCAAAACTCTGGCGGAATTCTTTTTCGTGTTTGAGTTCACCCAATTCAAAGTGGAAATATTTAGTAAGGTAGTATGTTTTCAGTTTTCCAAAAGTAGTCCCAACGGCAAACCCATTCGTATGTAAACGAAGCCCCAACGCGAATTCCTGATTGTAAAGAATCCCAACATTAGTATCCATTTGTTTAGGCTGGAATGTTTCCTGCGCTTGAGTGGTAAGGCCGGTAAATAAAAGGAGGGCAACGATTTGGTGTAACTTTAATTTCATGGCACTCAATGTCTATAGGTGAAAACGTTTGTTTTTCAAAACCTTAAATATACAGGTTTAATAAGAGACAAACGAGTGCCAAAGTCCTTTTGTTTGAAATCTTTTTTTGAAATGACCCTAAAATGGTAGTGAAATGACTGAAAAAACACCAATCTTCAAAATTTCAATTGTAGCACAATTTCCTCATTCATGTCTAAGCGCTTCGATCGGGTCGAGCTTTGCCGCTTGCATGGCAGGGTAAATACCCGATGCCAATCCTACCAATGTACAGACCACGATTGCCATGAAAATCCAGTCCCAAGGCACCAAGAAAGTGCCCCCCATGAAGGAAGTGACCAGATTACCTATCAATATGCCGAGGATAATCCCGATAATACCGCCCAATTGACAGATCACGATGGCCTCGGTCAGAAATTGCCAAAGAATGTTTTTGCGGGTAGCACCGAGAGCCTTGCAAATGCCCACCTCCCGAGTGCGCTCTGTTACACTTACCAGCATGATATTCATCAAGCCAATCGCAGCACCAAGAAGGGTCATCAGGCCAATCGCTACTGCTCCTACTCTCAAGTTGGTGGTATTTTCACGGATGATAGAAACAAGGCTATCACTAGAGAATATTTCAAAATCGTTTTCCTCCGTTGTTTTCAGTCTGCGTACAGAGCGGAAAACCCCTATTGCTGCTGATTCAGCCTGTTCCATCAAGGTAGCATCTTTCACACTGACGACCACCTCGTAATTTTGCCGCCGGGAAGCATAGTACCGCTTGCCATCCATTAAAGGAATGAACACCGCCCGATCCTCGCTTTGGTTCATGGTCGTCCCTTTTGATTTCAAAACACCTACTATCCTAAATTGCAAATTGCCAATGGCAATTTTTTTTCCCAACGCCTTTTCTACTTTGCCTTTAAAAAGTGATTTCAAAATATCGGAACCAATCAGCACTTTGTTTGCCCCGTTCAATACTTCTCTCTTTGTAAATGCCCTTCCTGCATTTATCTCAAAACCCTTTACATCAATGTAGTTCTCATCAATTGCCTTCACAGCAACAGTAGGATTGGTCTGCTCATCGCCATAAGAAATGATTGCCCGTCTTGCACACTGTACCGAGCTTGAAATTTTTGCTGGGAAGTCAAAACGGTCTTTGAAATCCATGGCCTGTTTGAACGAAATTGGTTCGCCTCTTTTGGTTCGCCTCCCACCTTTGTTGCTGCTCATGTCAACTCCTCTTGGCTCAATGGTAAATGAATTGGCACCCAGGCCAGAAAAGTTGTCGTTTAAGGAATAGATAGCACTATCAATAGCTGTCAAAATCCCAACCAATGCCATGATCCCAACCGCAATGATAATCATGGTCAGGATGGCCCGAAGTAAATTGGCCCTGACCGAACGGAATGCTATGTTGATATTTTCTAAAAAGTTCATACCTATATGTGATAATGAGGACGAAATTAAAATGCCCTCTTGCCGATTTTATCTTTGTTCGATAAAATCCCATTTTTGCCAGACGGAAAAACACTGGGTTTTAAGGCTTTTGACTGCAAGACCTTCGGAATATCAATTCCTTTCATCATTTGCCTTTATTTTTTTTATACTTTTGGACGCTCCTCTATAACCAACCTCTTGGGTTAAGTAAACTGAGTAAGAAGAGAGGGAGAGATAAAAACTTACCCCTCAAACAACAACCAACTAAACAATGGTCAAAATCTTAAGCGACACTAATTCGATTGCCAACAGATTCATAGCACAGCTACGGGACGTGAAAGTACAACACGATCAGATGCGTTTTCGTCGCAATATGGAAAGGTTGGGCGAAGTGATGGCTTACGAAATCAGCAAAACTTTGAATTTCAAAAAGCAGGACGTAGAAACCCCGCTCGGGATAGCCAAAACAATGCTGCCTTCCGAAGGCATTGTCTTAGCACCAATCCTCCGCGCAGGTCTGCCATTTCACCAAGGTTTCCTCAATTATTTTGACGATGCTGCAAATGCATTTATATCTGCTTATCGCAAACACCACAAGGACGGAACATTTGAAATCGAACTCGAATATGTCTCCTGCCCCGATTTGAATGGGAGTGTCCTCATCGTTATTGACCCGATGCTGGCGACAGGTGCCTCCATGAATATTACCATCAAAGAAATGGAACAATACGGCCAACCAGCCCATATCCATGTCGCAACGGCCATCGCCTCCCGGCAGGGACTGAACTATGTGAAACGCAACAACCCAGGCATCCATATCTGGATGGGTGCATTGGACGAAGAGCTGACAGCCAAATCCTACATCGTACCTGGACTGGGTGACGCTGGCGATCTGGCCTATGGCAATAAGTTGCAAGAATAAACGCTTGTTTGAAAACGAAACGAAGGATTATATGAAAGGACTTATCCGCCGTGCCACCACCGCTGCCATTTTTGTGATTGTCATGTTGGCAGGGCTGTTTTTGGGGCGTTACACTTTTATTGCATTATTTGCAATTATCACTGCTTTATGCCTCTGGGAATATTTGAGCATGGTGCTCAACAAATTTACTAAAAGAGATTTTTATCGCATGCTCATCGGCGTAGGATTTGGGTTGACACCATTTGTTTTGGCCACCATCCTACACATGCGCCCTGTGCTGACGCAGACCAACGACCAGTTTGTCATCATTACTTCCATTTTATTTTCTCCATTTATTTTCCTGGCATTTATTTATGAACTTTTTAGTGGGTCAAAAACGCCGTTTCAAAATGTTGGTTTTATGGTATTGGGCATGGTTTATATTGGCGCACCATTCTCCTTGCTTGATTTTATTGCATTCAATGATGGGGAGTTCAGTGCAATCACCGTTTTTGGCCTTTTGTTGCTTACTTGGTTGAATGATACCGGAGCATACATTATTGGTTCCCGATTTGGGAAAACCCCACTTTTCCCAAGTGTTTCACCAAATAAAACATGGGAAGGCACGATCGGTGGAGTGGTCACTACTTTCATAGTCGCCTATCTGTTCTGCCTGTTCACCAGCGAACTCCGATTGGTAGATTGGATGGTGCTTGGTGCTATCGTCTCCATATTTGGTTCGATGGGCGACCTAGTGGAATCCATGCTCAAGAGGAGCGTCGGGGTAAAAGACTCTGGCAATCTCCTTCCCGGCCACGGTGGAGTGCTTGATCGTTTTGATGCATTTATATTCTTGTTGCCGTTTGCAGCAGCATATTTGTTGTGGATTCGTTAATTGTTCAACCAATAGCGCATCCCTGACGTTTTCGATTTGTTTATTTTTCCGAATTTTGAAAACAAAATCAAAATGCAACCATTGAGATAGTGGTGGTTACCTTTTTTTTAACATCTTTAAAGCCAATTCCGGCAATTGATGCATTTGCCCACAAACAATAAAATATTATTATGAAAAAATTCCTTCTATTCAGTTTGTTGTCCCTCTTCTTCATTTCTGCCTTCAACAACGATGCTTACGCCCAAAGGCGCAAAAAGAAAAAGAAGTCATCCAAGACCGACCAATATTTTGATGAAAGTGGCTTTGCCAACAAACTTTGGTACGGGGGAGGGGTAAACTTGGGCTTCACCGGCGGCAATAATAACAGTTCATTCTTTTTTGGGCTGTCGCCCATGGTTGGCTACAAGGTGATCGATGACATTGTTTCAATTGGTCCGAGGGCAGGTTTCCAGTACAATAACTTCAGAGTCCGTGATTTTTCGAATTCCGTTTTCAAGGCCAACACATGGGCTTATAATGTAGGTGTTTTTACACGGATCAAAGCCTTTGCGAATTTCTTTGGCCAATTGGAATACGAGTTTGAAAATATCGAATTTGCAGATGGCACCGTTGACCCCGTTAGCAATAAACTAAATACGCGAAGGGCCTCTTTTGACAATGTTTACATTGGGGCAGGCTACAACAGTGGAGGCTTGTTCGGGTATGAATTCATGATCCTGTACAATGCCAACCAACCTGAAAATACAGTTAACACCCCTTTTGAATACCGCGTTGGGTTCACTTATAAATATTGATTTAGAAAAGGTAGATGAACTCAGGAGGTGATTTGAAATCACCTCCTGAGTTGGTGTTCCAAACATGAGTCATCCCATAAGTAAGGTGTACACGTTTTTTCGCTCTTTTGGACTGAAAAACGTGCAAATTCCAGTGGATAAAGGGATAAATGGGACATTTTAGGAAGAATCCTTTAGCTATTGTTCTAAATTATTCTCCTG